>CAIVDX010000105.1 GCA_903904805.1 uncultured Rhodospirillales bacterium | reverse complement strand
CTCGCCCGCCGCCGACAGCACCGACGCCCGCTCCAGCCGGCGCGACATACGCAGCAGCCAGGCATGCGGACGCCGCAACAAGCCGATGGCGACCGCCTCGCCCGCCAGCGCCAGCAGCACCGCCACTGCCGCCTCGCCAAGCGCCCACAGCAGCGCCGAGCGCGCATCCGGCTCGGCCGCCGTCCGGCCCGCCCAGCGCAGAAACAGCGGCAGATCGATCAGCGCCCGCGCGGTGGTCGCCAGCTGGTCCGCCACCTCGTCACTGATCGCCGCCGCCTGCGTCAGCACCTGGGCAGCCAGCCCGTCCGGCACCACCGGCAGCGTGGCGACGATCGGCGCCACCGGCTCCTCGCCCGCCGCCTTGGCCGGCTCGCCCGCCACCGCCCGCAGCGACCCGATCAGCGCCGCCCGCCTGCCCTCGTCCTGCAGCACCGACAGCGCCGCCTTCGCCTGCTCCGGGCTCATCGCTCCCGCCGCAGGAGCAGACGTCGCAGGAGCCGAAGGCGGCGCCGGACGCGTCTGCGCCACCGCCGGCCCGAGCCCCCAGGCAGGCACCAGCGCAACCAGACCCAGCGCAACCAGACAAGGCGCGAACCACCGCATGATGGCTAGCTCCGCCCTGCGAGGGCCCATGTCAACCATCGCCCGCCACGCACGGGTTCTGCACAAACCGCGCAGGCAGGCTATATGGAGGCAATGATCACGCTCCTCACCATTCTCACCGTCCTGTGCATGCTCGCCACGCTGGGCATCATGCTCGCCGGAATGGCCGGCCTCACCCAGTCCACGTCCGACCCGATGCGCTCCAACCGCCTCATGCGCTACCGCGTCATCATGCAGGCCGTCACCCTCGTCCTCTTCGCCATCCTCCTCACCGCCTCCCGCGGCTGACCGCCCACTCCCCCCGCCGGTTTGACTTGGAAAGGGGCGGTTCATAAGGTCCGCCGCCTGAAAACTGGCCTTCCTCCTGGAGCAATCCCCACAATGAAACTGCTGGTCCCGGTCAAGCGGGTGGTCGACTACAACGTCAAGATCCGCGTGAAATCCGACCACTCCGGCGTGGAAACCTCCGGCGTGAAAATGTCGATGAACCCGTTCGACGAAATCGCCGTCGAGGAAGCCGTCCGCCTGAAGGAAAAAGGCGTCGCGACCGAGATCATCGCCGTCTCTGCCGGCCTTGCCGCCTGCTCGGAAACCATCCGCACCGCGCTGGCCATGGGCGCCGACCGCGGCATCCTCATCGAGACCGACGCCGAGCTCCAACCCCTCGCGGTCGCCAAACTCCTCGCCGCCCTCGTCCGCCGCGAATCCCCCGACCTCGTCATCATGGGCAAACAGGCCATCGATGACGACATGAACGCCACCGGCCAGATGCTCGCCGCCCTGCTCGGCTGGCCCCAGGCCACCTTCGCCTCCGCGCTCACCAAAACCGAGTCCGGCCTCAACGTCACCCGAGAGATCGACGGCGGCCTCGAAACCCTCGCCCTGCCCCTGCCCGCCATCGTCACCACCGACCTCCGCCTGAACGAGCCCCGCTACGCCTCGCTCCCCAACATCATGAAGGCCCGCAAAAAGGCGATCGACAGCCTCACCCCCGCCGACCTGGCCGTCGACATCACCCCCCGCCTGCGCACCCTCAAGGTCGAGGAACCCGCCAAACGCACCGCCGGCCGCCTCGTCGGCTCCGTGGCCGAACTCGTCGCCGCCCAGCGCGACGAAGCAAAGGTG
>CAIVDX010000104.1 GCA_903904805.1 uncultured Rhodospirillales bacterium | reverse complement strand
TCGAAAAATTGCGCGATCAGCCCGGCCTCGCGCAGACCGGCCAGCACCGGCGGAAGCCAGCTGGCCTCGCCATCCAGCGCATCAAGCCGGATGGTGCCGGCGCGGCGGATCGCGCCGCCGAACTCGGCGCCGATCGCGCGCAGCCGTGGCTGGCCCAGCCCCTCGGCGAAGATCGGTTCGTAGATCACGCTGTAATGATTTTCGAGCCCACCCAGCGCGCGCGCGGGCCCGGCCCAGAGCGGCAGCACCGCATCGTCTGCCCCGCTCACCAGATAGCGCGCGCGCGCCCCCTCGGGCAGCGCGTGGGCCTGCATGCAGGCCCACCAAAGCGGATCGAGATGAAACCGCGCCTGCCCCGTCCGATCCAGCAGCGCGCGCGCCGTACCAGGCAGATCCTCCAGCCGATCGAACGACCGGACCGGCCCGCTCATCCCGCGCGCCAGCTGTACCAGGCCAGGCCCACCCATTCATGAAAGGCGTAGTAGCACCGCACCCAGGACTCCGCCGTCGGCACCAGATCCGCGAAGCCGCCATGCGGGCGAATATCCCATCGCACCGGGGCGGCGATGGCGGTGATCCCGGCGGCGCGGAAGGCGACCAGCGCGCGCCGCTCATGCCAGGCGTGGGTCACCAGATAGATCTTGCTGATGCCGGCCGCCTTGAGCATCGGTGCGCTGAAGGCGGCGTTCTCCCAGGTGTCGGCGGCACGATCCTCGGTCCAGCGCACCGGCAGGTTCCATTCGGTCTCCAGCGCGCGCGTCATGATCGCGGCCACCGGCGGCTGGGTGAAGCCATTCTCGCCGACATCGTTGGACAGCCGCCCACCGGTCGTCAGCACCGGCAGGGTAGTGCGTCGGGCCAGCAGAGCGCCAGCGCGCAGCCGTTCCAGCGTGAGCGGGCCGAGATCGGTGGTCACCGCGAGGGTGCCGCCCGAGCCCGCCGCCCCCAGCCGCGTCTCGGCGGAGAGAATCACGATCGCCTGCGGCACCTCGGCACCCGGCAACGCCTCCGGCAGCCCTACCTCGAGCTGCCACAGCAGCAGGTTCGCCACCAACGGCGTCCCTAGCAGCACCAGCAACCCCACACTGGCCAGCGCGATGGCGCGGCCAATCCGGTGGCGGGCGACAGCGAGCGCGATCAGCGCGACCACGGCCAGGTTCGCCGGCGGCAGGACCAGGATGCTCAGCAGCGTTTTCAGCATGCGCCCTCATGCCCTAGGAGGGATGCGAAGGCCAGAGCCCCGCGCGGCGCAGGTGCCGCCTCCTTCACACCCCATCGGCGCGATGTTACAGCCCGCCCATGACCGTCACGTTTCCCACCACCGCGTTCAGCGCGGAGGCCGACGCGCCGCTGATCCTGGCATTGCCCAAGGGCCGCATCCTCGGCGAGTGCGGCCCGCTTCTGGCGCGCGCCGGCGTGGCACCGGATGCCGACCTGTTCGACGAGGACAGCCGCCGTCTGCGCTTTCCCACCAACGACCCGATGCTCGACGTGGTGCGCGTCCGCCCGTTCGACGTCGCCACCTTCGTCGCCTTCGGCGGCGCGCAGATCGGCATCTGCGGCGCGGACGTGATGATGGAGTTCGACTATCCCGAGATCTACGCCCCGCTGGATCTGGGCATCGGCGCCTGCCGCGTGTCGGTCGCCGAACCGCGTGAGCTGGCCGGCACGGAGGATCCGCGCCTGTGGTCCAGCGTGCGGGTGGCGACGAAATACCCCAACATCGCCCGCCGCCACTATGCCGCCCGCGGCGTGCATGCCGAGGTGGTGCATCTCAACGGCGCGATGGAACTCGCCCCGGGCCTGGGCCTGTCACGCGTGATCGTCGATCTCGTGCAGACCGGCTCCACGCTGAAAGCCAACGGGCTGGTCGAGGTCGAGACCATCGCCCAGGTCACCAGCCGGCTGATCGTGAACCGCACCGCGCTGAAGACCCGCCCGGAGGAAGTCGGCGCGCTGATCGCCCGCTTCCGCGCCGCGCTTGAGCAGGGTCAGCCTTGATCCGCCTGAATTCCGCCGATCCCGGTTTCCGCGCCGCCTTCGCCGATCTGGTCGCCGGCGCGCGTGACACCACCAACGATGTCGCCGCCCCGGTCGCCGCGATCATCGCCGAGATGCGTGCCGAGGGCGACGCTGCGCTCTGCCGCTTCACCGAGCGCTTCGACCGCATGCCGATCACTGCCGAGCGCCTGCGCATCTCCCCCGATGAGATCGATGCCGCCCGCGCCACCATCGCCCCGGACCTGCTGGCAGCCCTCGATTTGGCCGCCGCCCGGATCGAGGCGTTCCACCGTGCCCAGTTGCCCCGCGACCTCGACCTCACCGACGACGCCGGCGTGCGCCTGGGCATGCGCTGGGGCGCGCTCGATGCCGTCGGCATCTACGTCCCCGGCGGCAAGGCCGCCTATCCCAGCTCGGTGCTGATGAACGCCCTGCCCGCCCGTGTCGCCGGCGTGGCACGGATCGCGATGTGCGTGCCCACGCCCGATGGCGTGCTCAACCCGCTGGTGCTGGCGGCCGCCGCGCGGGCGGGGGTGTCGGAAATCTATCGCATCGGCGGCGCGCAGGCCGTCGCCGCGATGGCCTATGGCACCGCCACCATCGCCCCGGTGGACCGCATCGTCGGCCCCGGCAACGCCTATGTGGCCGAGGCCAAGCGCCAGGTGTTCGGCCGCGTCGGCATCGATTCCATCGCCGGCCCGTCGGAGGTGCTGATCATCGCCGACGGCGCGCAGGACCCGCTGCTGGTCGCCACCGACCTGCTCGCCCAGGCCGAACACGACGAATCCGCCCAATCGATCCTGATCACCGACAGCCTCGCCTTGGCGGATGCCGTGGCCGCCGCCGTCGCCGCCGAACTGCCCACCCTGCCGCGCCACGCCATCGCCGGTGCGAGCTGGGAGCGCCACGGCGCGATCATCGTGGTGGACTGCCTGGCCACCGCCGCCGATCTCGCCAATGAGCTGGCGGCGGAGCATCTGGAGCTGATGGTGGCCGAACCGGCTGCCCTGTTCGCGCGCATCCGCCATGCCGGGGCGGCGTTCCTGGGCGCCTTCACACCGGAGGCATTGGGCGATTACGTCGCCGGGCCCAACCATGTGCTGCCCACCGGCCGCACCGCACGCTATGCCTCCGGCCTGTCGGTGTTCGATTTCCTCAAGCGCACAACCTGGATCGCGGCAAGCCAGGCGGGACTGGATGCCACCGGCCCGGCCGCCGTGGCCCTCGCCGAGGCCGAGGGGCTGGGCGCGCATGCCCGCTCGGTCGCCCGCCGCCTCGGCCAGGCCGGGGCACACAAAGCATGACCCGCCACCGCGCGGCCGCCTGCAAAGCTTGACCCAAGCCGGCCGGACCATCATGTTCCGGCCCGAATCAAACCTGCCCCCCTCAGATCGGGACGGCAAAGGAGCCTGATGTCCAAAGAAGATATGATCGAGTTCAGCGGCACCGTGATGGAGCTGCTGCCCAACGCGATGTTCCGCGTGAAGCTTGACAACGAGCACACCATCCTCGCTCACACCAGTGGCAAGATGCGCAAGAACCGCATCCGCGTGCTCGCCGGCGACCGGGTGAATGTCGAGATGACCCCCTACGACCTTTCCAAGGGTCGCATCACGTTTCGCTTCAAGTAGGGCCGCTTCAAGTAGGCCCGGCGATGACCCATCAGGATCATCCCGCAACGAGCGATGCCGCCGTGACTCCGCTCATTCTCGCCTCGGCCAGCCCGCGCCGGCTGTTTCTGCTCGCCCAGATCGGCATCGTGCCCGCACAGGTGCTGCCCGCCGATATCGACGAAGCCCCCCGTCGCGAGGAAACCCCGCGCCTGCTCGCCCAGCGCCTGGCCATCGGCAAGGCCGAGGCGGTCTGGACAGCCGGCACCGCGGTGCTCGGCGCCGACACGGTGGTTTGCGTGGGAACGCGGATTCTGCCCAAGGCCGAGACCCGCGAACAGGCCGCCGCCTGCCTCACGCTGCTGTCCGGCCGTCGGCACCATGTCTATACCGGCGTGCTGCTGATCGGCCCGGACGGGCGGCGCTCCAAGCGCGTGGTCGAGAGCGCGGTGATCTTCCACCGCATGAGCCACGACCAGATCACCGCCTATCTCGACAGCGGCGAGTGGGAGGGCAAGGCGGGCGGCTACGCCATCCAGGGCCTCGCCGCCGCCCATATCCGCATGATCTCCGGCAGCTTCAGCAATGTGGTCGGGCTGCCCTTGTTCGAGACGGCGCAGTTGCTGCGCGGCCAGGGGCTGCTGCGGCCATGACCTCGGCTCGCCCGGCGGGCGAGGCGAGCACCCGCCTGCTGGTAGCCACCAGCCCCGGCGAATGGCGCATCCAGCTGCGCGAGGGCGACATGTTGCTGGATTACGCCATCTGGCGCCCCGGCGCGCCGGACGGCGTGGGTGACATCCATCGCGGCCGGGTGGTGGCCCTGGTGCCCGCCCTTGGCGGCGCCTTCATCGCCATCGCCGGCGCCGAGGGCTTCCTGCCGGACCGCGCGGGGGCTGCCGGGCTTGGTGTGGGCGATCATCTCAGCGTGCGGGTGCTGCGCGCCGGCCAGGGCGGCAAGGGCCCGCGCCTGGCCGCCGATCCCACCGACTCCTCCGGCCCTGTCGCGCTGCTGGCGCGCGGTCGCGGCCCGCTGCTCGACCTCGCAGCCGCCTACCCGGCCGCC
>CAIVDX010000103.1 GCA_903904805.1 uncultured Rhodospirillales bacterium | reverse complement strand
CTCCAGTGCGCGATAAACCAGCGCGATGCCGTCATAGCCCGACACGCCCATGAAGTTGGGGCGCATGCCAGGGTTCGCCTTGGCGATGCCGGCGACGAAGGCGCGGTTGAGGTTGCTGTCATGCGCCGCGGAATAATGCTGCGCGGTGATCACGCCCAGTGCGGCGTCACCCATGGTGTTCAGAATATCGTCGTCCACCACATCGCCAGTGCCGATCAGCTTGATGCCGGCCTTGTCGAGGCCACGCTCGGTGAACTGCTTCATCACCACCGCGCCCACACCTGACGGCACGAAGATGAAGATGGCATCTGGCTTTGCGTCAGCGGCGCGCTGCAGGAAGGGCGCGAAATCGGGGTTGGCGACCGGCACGCGCAATGTCTGCAGCACCTTGCCGCCGGCGGCCTCGAACGGCTCCTTGAACCACTTCTCGGCATCGTAGCCGGGGCCGTAGTCGGACACGATGGTGACGGCGGTTTTGGTGCCGTGTTCGAACGACCAGGTGCCGAACGGTGCGACGGTCTGCGGCAGCGACTGGCTGGTGCGGGTGATGTAGGGCGAGGCCTCGGTGATGCTCGCGGTGGCGGCGGCGGTGACAATCTCGGGGATCTTCGCCTGCGTGGCGATGGGGGCCACGGCCAGCGCCAGCGGCGTCAGGCCGAAGCCCATCATCACCGAGATGTGGTCGTTGATCACCAGTTCCTGCGCGAGACGCTTGGTGGTGTCGGGCACACCGCCGTCATCTTTCAGGATCACCTGGATTTTTTTGCCGGCGACCATGTCGCCATGCTCGGCCATATACAGGCGCACCCCGGCGTCGATCTGCTTGCCGGTGGAGGCGAACGGGCCGGTCATCGGTACGATCAGCCCGACCTTGACCACGTCCTGCGCGTTGGCGCTGGCCACGCTCAGAGCCACGCTGGCGGCTGCCAGCAATCCGATTGTCCGACGCATCATTGTTCTCCCTTTAAGCCTGCTTTGGGCAGTTTTTGGCACCCGCCACGCGACGCGGTTGCTATTACAAGAGTTGGTCGAGGGCAAGCGGCCCGTTATTCCGCTGCTTTTGGCGGTTGTGCGCGCTTGGCGAGGATCGCATCGAGCAATTCGTCCAGCGTGGCATCGGCGAGCATCTTCGGGCCCAACTCCACACCGCGATCGGCCGCCCAGTCCTGGCGGTCAGCAGTCGGGGCGGCGAGCAGCGGCTCGATGCCCGCCTCGCGCACGGTGCGCGCAACCTCGCGCATCTCCTCGGCGCGGCGCCGGCCGTGGATCAGTGCACGGCTCATCACGTAACGGGCCAGCTTGTTCCAGTCGGAGTGCGGAATGGTGTCGGACAGGCTGGCGAGCACCTGCTGCTCCACGCCGTAATGGCGCGCGGCGAGCATGGATTCCGTGGTGAGCGCCTCGATGCCCTTGATCATCACCGAGCGGCACATCTTCACCGCGGAGGCCACGCCGATCTTGCTGTTCTGGAAGGTGAGATCCATCGGCAGGTCTTTGGCAAAGGCGATGAACTCATGCGCGAACGGCCCGCCCAGCAGCATCGGCGAGCGGATGCCGTGCGGCGGCACCGAGGTCATCACCGCGGCCTCGACGAACTTGCCATCCACCGCCATCACAATCGCCGCGGCCTCGTTTTTCGTGCCGGGCGAGACCGAATTCACATCGAGCCAGAAGGCGCCAGCGGGAATCGCGGGCGCCGCCCCGCGTGCTGCTTCGAGATCGGACCCCGCCGTCACGCAGCAGATGATCATCTCGGCACCGGCCAACGCCTCGGCCGGGGTGGCGCAGAGGGTCACGCCGAGCCTGTCCGCACGGGCGCGCGGTTTGCTGCCGGGCCCATTCGATACATCGAAGGCCGAGATATGGGCAACGCCGGCGGCCTTCAGGTCGCGTGCGAAATATTCGCCGACCTCGCCAAACCCGATGAACGCAACGCGCGAGATCATGCCGCTTTCCTCCAGATCCGCGCGGGCACGAAGATCTCGCCGCGCATCAGCTTGCGTGCGGTGCGCAGCAGCGCAGAGCGCTGGATGGTGAGATTGGCGCCGCTGCCTTCCACCTCCATCTCCACCGTGAAGAACCCGGTGGGATGCTCCACCTCCAGAAGCTGCGTGGAGCTGTCATTGGCCAGTTTCGCGACGTCATACGCCACCGATCCGCGCAGCACCGCCGCGGTCGCGACCGAGACTGCGCCGAGCACGCCAATCGCCTTATGCACGCGCTTGGGGATGAAGGTGCGCGTGCCGATCGCCCCGCCATGCGCGGGCGCGCAGACCAACGACATTTTCGGCACTGTCTTGTTGGTGACATCACCCAGCTTCATCAGATGCCCGCATTGCACGCGGATGCTTTCCACCCGCCGGCACAATTCGGCATTCGCCTCGATCGCCTCGGGGCTTTCCTGACCGGTGATGCCGAAATCCGCCACGTTGAGGATCACCACGGGCATGCCGTTGTCGATCATCGTGACATCAACGCCATCGATCACGTCGCGCACATTGCCGGTCGGCAGCAGCGCGCCGCAGCTGGAGCCTGCGACATCGAGGAAATCGATCGGGATAGGGGCGGCGGTGCCGGGCACGCCGTCGATCCGGGCATCGCCATCATACTCCACCACCCCACCGGGCGTGCGCACATGCGCCACCGCGAGGGTTGCTGTGTTGACCATGTGGATGCGCACGTCGGTGATATCGCCGGTGGCCTTCACCAGGCCCTGCTCGATCGCGAACGGGCCAACGCCGGCGAGCATGTTTCCGCAATTCTGACTGTCATCCACACGCGGTTCATCGACCACCACCTGCAGGAACAGATAATCGACATCGGCGTCCGGCCGCGTCGAGGGGCCGATCACCGCGACTTTCGAGGTCAGCGGATCGGCACCGCCCACACCATCGATCTGCCGCTTGTCCGGCGAGCCCATGGCCGAGAGCAGCACCGCATCACGCGCCGCCCGATCGGTCGGCAGGTCAGTGGCGAGGAAGAACGGCCCCTTCGAGGTGCCGCCACGCATCAAGGTGCAGGGGATCGCGGTTTGCATCGCTTCGCTCCCGATCAGATGTATTTATCAGATGTATTTCAGGCCCTTTTTCGCCAGCACCTCGCGCATGCCGTAGATGTCGAGCCCCAGCTCGCCGGCACGCAGACGCTCACGCTTGGCGATCTCGTCGGCCTCGCGCTTTTGCGCCTTGGCCAGCACCGCGTCGGCCTCATCGAGACGCACCACCACCACGCCGTCATCATCAGCGACGAGCACGTCACCCGGATTGATCAGCGCGCCGGCGCACACGACCGGAATGTTCACGTCGCCGAGGGTTTCCTTCACCGTGCCCTGCGCGCAGATGGCCTTCGACCAGACCGGGAACCCCATCTCGGTGAGCACCGCGACATCGCGCACGCCGGCATCGATCACCAGGCCCTGCACACCGCGGGCACGCACCGATTCGGCCAGCAGGTCGCCGAAATAGCCGGCATCGGACGGCGAGAACGGCGCGACCACCAGAATATCGCCCTTCTGGCACTGCTCGACGGCGACATGGATCATCCAATTGTCAGCCGGAGCGGCGTTCACCGTGACCGCGCTGCCGGCGATCGCTGCACCGCGATAGATCGGGCGCATATAGGAGGCGAGAAGACCCTTGCGGCCCTGCGCCTCATGCACGGTGGCGACACCACAGGCGGCCAGGCCGGCGGCGATGGCGGGCGACACCCGAGGAATATTTTGCACGACAACCGGCATCAGAGCCTCCCTTCACACACGTGGTTTACACGAGCGTTTAAACGTTTTTGCTGACCTTGGCGAGTCTAGCTGAGGGCGATCATCCGGCCCAGGGGCCCGCCGCCGAACAGATGGACGTGATAATGCGGCACTTCCTGGCCGCCATGCACGCCCATGTTGGACAGGGTGCGATAGCCCGCGCTCTCCAGCCCAAGCTCACGGGCAACGGTGGCCACTGCACGGACGAAGCCGGCGATCTCGGCATCAGCGGCGGTCGCGGCGAAATCGGCCTGGCTGACATAGCGCCCCTTGGGGATCACCAGCACATGCACCGGCGCCTGGGGCGCGATGTCATGGAAGGCCAGCGCGACCTCGTTCTCGAAGACCTTCCGGCACGGGATCTCGCCGCGCAGGATTTTCGCGAAAATATTCTGGTCGTCGTAGGGGCCGAGGCCGGGGACCGGCATGGGAACCTCCGTGATGGGGCGTTCAGGGGATCTTGCGGGTGGCGATGCCCAGCGCGCGGGCGACCGGGCGGGCGGCTTTTTCCGCGACACCGGAGATGCCTTCGCGGCGCCGGAGCTCGTCCCACACCTCGGAGGGCGCGATGTCACGCGACGCCCAGAGCACCACGAGATGATAGAGCAAGTCCGCACTCTCACCGATCAGCGCCGGCTTGTTGCCGGTCACTCCCTCGATCACGCACTCCACCGCCTCCTCGCCGAATTTCTGGGCGACCTTCTCCGGCCCGCGCGCGAGCAGACGGGCGGAGTGGCTGAGGGCCGGGTCTGCGGTGCGGCGGCTCATCACCACCTGATACAGCCGGTCAAGCACCAGCGCGCCGGTATCGTTGGCGACGATCGATTGCGCCGCCTTGACGATCTTTTTCTTGCTGGGGGCCAGCTTCCCCGCAGCGAGTTTCTTGGGTGCGAGTTTCTTCGAGGCGAGCTTTTTCGGCAGGGCAGGCTTCTTGGGCATCAGGCGGCCTTGTGCGTGAGGCGCACCGGAAGCGCAGCATCGGCGAGGGCCTGCTTCACGGCGTCGATGGTGAACGTGCCGAAATGAAAGACGCTGGCGGCGAGCAGGCCGGTGGCCCCGGCGCGCGCACCCTCGACAAAATGCTCCAGCGTGCCGACCCCGCCCGAGGCGATCACCGGCACGCGCACGGCCGCGCACGCGGCGCGCAGCAGATCAAGGTCGAAACCGCGGCCGGTGCCGTCGCGGTCCATCGAGGTGAGCAGAATCTCTCCCGCGCCCAACTCGGTCACCTGGCGACACCAGTCGATCGCGTCAATCCCGGTCGCGGTGCGCCCGCCATGGGTGAACACCTCCCATTTGCCAGGACCGGTGGCGCGCGCATCGATGGCGACCACAACGCACTGGCTGCCGAATTTCTCCGCGCCCTCTCGCACCAGCTCGGGCCGGGCGACGGCGGCGGAGTTCATGCTGCATTTGTCCGCGCCCGCCAGCAGCAGGCGGCGCATGTCGGCCACCGAGCGAATGCCGCCGCCGACGGTCAGCGGCAGAAACACCCGCGCGGCGGTGCGGCTGACGACGTCGATGATGGTGTCGCGATTTTCATGGCTGGCGGTGATATCGAGAAAGGTGAGCTCATCCGCGCCGGCGGCGTCATACACCGCGGCCTGCTCCACTGGGTCGCCAGCGTCGCGCAGCGAGACGTAGTTCACGCCTTTGACGACGCGGCCGTCTTTCACGTCCAGACAGGGGATGATCCGCAGTTTCAACAATCGAAAAGCCTCCAAAGCCCCTTAGACGCGCCGGGGGGCTGGGGTGCAAGTGGGAATATGTCTGGAATGTCAGCGTTGCACGGTGCTGGAAACTCCACGCCCCCTTCCCGGTAACGCGATGGGGATCAAATTTCAAAAGTTCTTTGGTTCTTTCTTTCAAGAAGGAACTTCTTTTTTGAAAAAAAGAAGCAAAAAACTTCTGAAAATACGGTGTCGCGCAAGACCGGGTGGCGGGGACTCCCCGGAGAGGCTAGAGCGCTCTGATGCTGAGGGGTGTCCTGACTGTTGGTGGCTGGACGATGGCCAGCCGAGTCGCGGGGTTCGCGCGCGACATCCTGATTGCCGCGCTGGCTGGCGCGGGGCCGATCGCTGACGCGTTCTTCGTGGCCAACCGGCTGCCCAATCTGTTCCGCCGGCTGTTCGGCGAGGGCGCGTTCAACGCCGCCTTCGTGCCGGAGTTCTCCGGGATTTTGGCCACCGAAGGGCCCGCGCCGGCACAGCGCTTCGCCGAGGAGGCGATGGCGGTGCTGGCCTTCTGGCTGCTCGCCCTCACCGTGCTCGGCGAGATTTTCATGCCGACCATCATGCATGGCATCGCGCCCGGCTTCGCGCGCGACCCGGAGAAATTCGCGCTGGCGGTGGATCTGGCGCGGATCGCGTTTCCCTACCTGCTGCTGATCTGCCTGGCTGCACTGCTGTCAGGTGTGCTGAACGGGCTCGATCGCTTTGTGGCCGCCGCCGCCGCGCCGCTGCTCTACAACGCCTTCTCCATCGCAGCGATGCTGCTGCTGCGTCCCTACGTGCCGACCGTCGGGCACGCGCTGGCCTGGGGGGTGTCGCTCTCCGGCGTCGCCCAGCTGGCGCTGCTGATGTGGGGGGTGCGGCGCTCTGGGATGAAACTGCATTTCCCGCGCCCGCGGCTCACCCCGGCGATGCGCGAACTGATGCGGCGGATGGCGCCAGGGCTGGTGGGTGCCGGGATCATGCAGCTGAACCTGACGATGGACACCATCCTGGGCAGTTTGCTGCCCTCCGGGAGTGTGTCGCTGCTCTATTACGCCGACCGGGTGAACCAGCTGCCGCTGGGCGTGATCGGCACCGCGGTGGGCACCGCGCTGCTGCCGATGCTCTCGCGCCAGGTGCGATCAGGGGCGGAGGCGGAGAGCAAGGCGAGCCTCAACCGGGCCCTGGAATATGCGCTGTTCCTCACCATCCCGGCCGCGGCGGCACTGATCGTGGCGGCACAGCCGATCATGTTCGTGCTGTTCGAGCGCGGGGCCTTCGACGCCGCGCAGGCGGCAGGCAGCGCCAATGCGCTGGCGGCCTATGCGCTGGGTTTGCCGGCTTTTGTGGTGGTGAAGGTGCTGGTGCCCGGCTTCTTCGCGCGGGGCGACACCTCGACACCGGTGAAGCTGGGGGTGGCCTCACTTGTCCTCAATTTGGCGCTGAACCTGATTCTGATCTGGTCGCTCGCGCATGTCGGGCTGGCGCTCTCCTCCTCGATCGCGGCGATCGCCAATTGCGCCGCCCTCGCCTGGGTGCTGCATCGCAGGGGCCATTTCGACCCGGACAGCCGGCTGCTGCGTCGGGTACCGCGGATGCTGGCCGCGGCTGGCCTCATGGCGCTGGCCTGCTGGGGGATCGAGCAGAGCCTCTATGCGATGCTCGCACCTGACCGGCTGTGGCGCTGGCTGGGGCTGGCGATCCTGGTGGGCGGTGGCGGGATTGCCTATCTGGTCGCCGCCGAGGCGCTGGGTGCGTCCGCGCTGCGGGAGCTGCTGGCGACCTTCCGTGCGCGGCGGGCTGCCAGGGCGGGTTGACCGGCGCGCGGCTGGGCCGGAAAAGGCGCGCATGCAACGCATCTTCTCCGGCATCCAACCCTCCGGCGTGCCGACGCTGGGCAATTATCTCGGCGCCATCCGCAACTGGGTGGCGCTGCAGGCCGACCATGAGTGCATCTGGTGCGTGGTGGATCTGCATGCCATCACCGTCTGGCAGGACCCGGCCGAGCTTGCCCGCAACACGCGCGAGATGGCGGCCACGCTGATCGCCTGCGGTGTGGACCCCAGCAAGCACGTGTTGTTCGCGCAATCGATGGTCTCGGCGCACGCCCGCCTGGCCTGGATATTCAATTGCGTCGCCAGGCTCGGCTGGTTGAACCGGATGACGCAGTTCAAGGACAAGGCCGGCAAGGATCGTGAGGCAGCGTCGGCTGGTTTGTATGTGTATCCGAACCTGATGGCGGCCGACATTCACGCCTATCACGCCACGCGCGTGCCGGTGGGCGACGACCAAAAGCAGCATCTGGAGCTGGCGAACGACATTGCCGAGAAGTTCAACCATGATTACGGCGTGGAGTTCTTCCCGCACATCGAGCCTCTCATACTCGGCCCAGCCGCGCGGGTGATGAGTCTGCGTGACGGCAGCAAGAAGATGTCGAAGTCCGATCCGTCCGATCAGAGCCGCATCAATCTGACCGATGATGCCGACGCGATTGCATTGAAAATTCGCCGCGCAAAGACCGATCCCGATCCGTTGCCGGGCGATGTGTCCGGCTTTGAGGGGCGGCCGGAGGCGCGCAATCTGGTGGGAATCTATGCGGCGCTGTCCGGCGGCACGGCGCAAGGCGTGCTGGATGAGTTTGCCGGCAGCCAGTTCGGGCCGTTCAAGCAGAAACTGACGGATCTGGTGGTGTCGTCGATCACGCCGATTGGGGCTGAGACGTCGCGCTTGTTGGGTGATGTTACTGTGCTCGACGCCGCATTGCGTGACGGTGCCATTCGAGCGTCCGCGATCGCCGAGCCAATCGTGAGTGAAGCTGAAAGGCTCGTAGGATTTCTAAAGGTCTAGCCCTGGGTTTCGTCCAAACTTTCAGAAGTTTGTGCTTTTTTCACAAAAGCCGCGCTTAAGCCCTATTCCTCTGGCTTTCCGTCCTCAGCTGACCACAAGCGGCAAGAATGTCGCGGCCGCGAGGCTGCCGGACGGGCGAGGAAAACCCTGCATCCATCACGATCTTCGCGAACCGGTCGATCTGTGCCGGTGTTGAGGGTTCGTAGGCGCTGCCGGGCCAGGGGTTGAAGGGGATCAGATTCACCTTGGCCGGCATGCCGGCGATCAGGCGGACGAGTTCGTGGGCGTCGGCCTCGGAGTCGTTGAGACCACGCAACATGATATATTCGAACGTGATGCGGCGGGAGTTGGAGGCGCCGGGGTAGCGGCGGCAGGCGGCGAGGACCTCTTTGATGGGATATTTGCGGTTCAGCGGGACGATCTCGTCGCGCAGATCGTCGCGCACAGCGTGCAGCGAGACGGCCAGGTTCACGCCGAGTTCCTCGCCCACGCGGTCCATCATCGGCACCACGCCGGAGGTGGACAGCGTGATACGGCGGCGGGAGAGGCCGATGCCTTCATTGTCCATCACGATGCGCATCGCCTGGGCAACATTGGCATAGTTGTAGAGCGGCTCGCCCATGCCCATCAGCACGATGGTGGAGAGCAGGCGTGGGGTTTCGCCGTGCGGGGATGGCCACTCGCCGTAGCTGTCGCGTGCGGCCATGAACTGGCCGACGATCTCGGCCGGGCCGAGATTGCGCACCAGCGTCTGCGTGCCGGTGTGGCAGAAGCGGCAGGACAACGTGCAGCCGACCTGCGAGGAGATGCAGACGGCACCACGATCTTCCTGGCGGTCAGGGATGTAGACGGTCTCCGCTTCCTGTCCGTCGCGGAAGCGGAACAGGAATTTGCGGGTCTCGTCGATCGAGGTTTGTACCTCGGCGGCGACCGGCCGGCCGACGATGAATTTCTCCGCGAGCGTTTCCTGCATCGGCTTGGCGATGGTGCTCATGCGGGCAAAGTCGGTTTCGCCCTGGTGATAGATCCAGTGCCAGATCTGCTTGGCGCGGAAAGGCTTTTCACCGATCGCCACCATTTCCGCGGCGAGCTGTTCGCGTGAGAGCCCGACCAGGTCGCGGCGGCCGTCCGCGGTGGTGGCGCTCGGTGGATCGAACAGCGCCGATTTGGCGAGGATGCGTGCCCGCTCGGTTTCGGTGAGCTCGATATTCATCTGCCCATGGTTCACTTGCCCGGTGGTCACTTGCCCAGTGGTCACCTTCCCAGTGGTCACTTGCCGGGGCAGGCCTTCACCGCGGCGGCGTAGGCTGTGTCGAAGCCGTTCAGGCTGAACTGGTCGATGACCGGCGCACCCTTCGGGCCTGGCGACTTGGCCGCAATGCGTTTGCCCTTGTGGAAAGCAGCAACGGCGGCCTTGCCATCGCGGGCGAAGGCGCTCCGTTGCGCGGTGTAGAAATCGACCGGCGGCTGCTGGTCCACCATGACTGCCACCGATGCGCCAGCGGCGTAGGCGAGGCCGGCGGAGATCGCCACGGTGTCGCGCGCGCCGGGGCGCTGGGTCACGGTCAGCACGATGTCACCGCGGCCGGCGATCGCAGGGGCCGAGGATGCGGCGCGGGTGAAGGCGTAGCAGATCAGCGTGCCGCTTTCCGAGTGGGTTGCGGCCTGCCAATCGCCAAACTTGCCGAGCGATTTCGGACCAGAGGGCGAGGGCGCCGGCTTGCTGCTCGCGGCATGGCGGGTCTGTGCCAGCGACGGCGTGGTGAGTGCCGGCAGGACGAGGCAGCAACCGAGAAAGGCGATGATGATGCGCATGGCGAGGAGATACGGGCTGCCCATCGGTTGGGCAAGGCTCGTTGTCTCATGCCTCGTCCGCGGTTTTCCATGCGGGAATGTTGCGGCGAAACACCGGATCGCCATGCGGGCCGGGCGGCGGCAGAGGCTCGGGTGGGGTGAGGGACGAGACATTCCGCTCGGCGAAGCGGCCGTGCTGCAGCATCCGGTCATACAGCACCAGCGCGCCGGCGACGGCCAGGTTGAGCGAGAAGCGGGTGGGGATCTTCACGATATGGCGGCAGCGTGCCCGCAGCTCGGGCGACAGGCCGGAGCGTTCGGGGCCCAGCACATAGGCGGCCGAGAGTGGATGGCGGAAGCTGGGCAGCTCGGTCGCGTCGTCCAGCAATTCGATGCCGACCAGCGCGCAGCCCTGCGGCAGCTGGATGGCGTCG
>CAIVDX010000102.1 GCA_903904805.1 uncultured Rhodospirillales bacterium | reverse complement strand
GAGGTGCATATGCGCATCTCCTCGCCGCCCACCACCCATTCCTGCTTCTACGGCATCGACACGCCCGAGCGCGACAAGCTGCTCGCCGCGCACCACGATCTGGCGCAAATGACAGATCTGATCGGCGCCGACAGCCTGGCCTTCATCTCGATCGACGGGCTGTATCGCGCGCTGGGCAAGCCCGGGCGGGATGCGGCGAACCCGGCCTATTGCGATGCCTGCTTCACCGGCCTCTATCCGATCCCGCTGCCGGACCAGGATGCCAGCGGGGAGCGGCAGCTGAGCCTGCTGGCCGCGCAGTCGTGAGCGAGGCTGAGACCGGTCGGGTCGCGCTGGTCACTGGCGCGAGCCGGGGCCTTGGCGCGGCCGTCGGTCTGGCGCTCGCCGTCGCGGGCGTGCGCACCGTGCTGACCGCGCGCACCGTCGGCGGGCTGGAGGAGGTGGACGACGCGATCCGTGCCGCCGGAGGCCAGGCCACGTTGCTGCCGATGGACCTCACCGAGGGCGATGAGGTCGACAGGATCGGGCCGTCCCTGTTCCAGCGTTTCGGACGGCTCGACATTCTGGTGCATTGCGCAGCCACTCTGGGCACGTTGACGCCGGCCGAGCATATCCTGCCGAAGGATTGGGAGCGCACCATCGCGCTGAACCAGACCGCGACCTGGCGGCTGATCCGCAGCTGCGGCCCGCTGCTGCGGCATAGCCCGGCGGGGCGCGCGGTGTTCGTCACCGATGCCTGCGCGACCTTGCCGTCAGCCTATTGGGGCACCTATGGCGCGACCAAGGCGGCGTCGGCCAATCTGGCTTTGAGCTGGGCGGGCGAGCTGAGCAAAACCAACCTGCGGGTCAATCTGTTCGACCCCGGGCCGATGGCGACGAAGCTGCGCCGCGCGGCGTTTCCTGGTGAGGATCAGGAGCGATTGCCGCATCCATCCACGATCGCGCCGGCGATTGTCGCTTTGTGCGACTTGGCGGAACGTCGGCATGGCGAAGTTATCTTAGCAAGGTAAGACAAGCGCTTCTTTTTTGAAAAAAAGAAGCAAAAAACTTTTGAAATTTAGGCTTGGGCTGGTGATCTGCGGCGCAGGGCGCGGCTGCCCAGAAGGGCCATGAGGACGATCGCGGCGGAGGCGGGTTCGGGGATGTTGGTCTCGCTCCATGTGCCGGCGGCGCTGACGCCGTAGGCGACATAGGTCTCATACACATTCACGGAGTCAGAGGGGTTGGGGCCCGCGAACATGCCCGAACACGTGCCGTTGCAGGTCTGAATTTCCGACGTGCCAGTGTAGATGTTCAGATCCCAATTGACGATGTTGCCGTTCGCGTCGGTGGTGACTGAAAAAGTCTCCGGGCCGAGCACAGGGAAGGTCGGCGAGGCATTGTTGTTGGCGAGATCGAACACCGTGTTGCCGTCGGTGAAGCTGTAATTCACAACCGACGCATTTGTGCTCGGCGTCAGATCATAGGTCGTGCTCGCCGCGAGGGTCTCGGACAGGTCAAAAAAGCCGGATACGTTGGTGACGTTGCCCGGCCCACCATCATAGCCAAACGAGTTCCCGGTGTAGCTGTAGATGATGTCAGCGGCGGCGGGCTGCGCCACGCCGAGTGCCAGAACACCGGCACACAGCGGAACCATCCGGAACAAAGTCTTCAACCTAAGCATGGCCTACTCCTGTGAACGACAGCCCCCGATTGCTGCTCGGGGATTGGGAGACGCCAGGCTTCGCGGCGCGTCTCATTTTTCACTCAATGAGGACAACAATGAGTGCGTATCACAGCTATCTACACGAAGTCGAATCATTTTTGCTGCTGCCTGACATTATTTTCATTAGCCAATTATACCGCCCGCCGCCGTATTGTGCGCGCAATTCGGTCAGATCATTGAAATTATGAGATTTTTATGGAGCGGAAACGCCAAAGGCGCGCTGTGGGGCGCGCCTTTGGATCGAGCCGCTCGCCCCATTTTTGAGACGAGCCTTCAGAACAAGACGGTGGGTCAGAGCGCGGCGGCGAACACCCCGGTCGGGTCGAGCCGGTAGCCGCCGCTCTCGGTCAGCAGCAGGCGCGAGCGCGCGGGATCGGGTTCGATCTTCTGGCGCAGGCGGTAGATGTGGGTTTCCAGCGTGTGCGTGGTGACCGAGGCGTTGTAGCCCCAGACCTCATTCAGCAGGACCTCCCGCGCCACAGTGCGGGTGCCGGCGCGGTAGAGGAATTTCAGGATCGCCGATTCCTTTTCCGTCAGCCGGATGCGGCGGCCGCGGGCCGGGTCCTGCAACTGCTTGACCGAGGGGCGGAAGATATAGGGCCCGATGCTGAACACCGCGTCCTCGCTGGTCTCGAACAGGCGCAGCTGGGCGCGCAGGCGGGCGAGCAGCACCGCGAGCTTGAAGGGCTTGCCGACATAGTCGTTCGCGCCGGCATCGAGGCCACGCACCACATCGGCCTCCTCGTCGGAGCCGGTGAGCATGATGATGGGAATGCGCAGGCCGTCGCGGCGCAGGCGGAGGCAAAAATCGCGGCCGTCGCCATCCGGCAGGGTGACATCGAGGATCAGCGCATCGAAGCGGGCACCCGCGGCGGCCAGTGCCGCATCGGCCTCGGCGAGCGAGCCGGCCTGGCTGGGGGCGAACTCCCCATCCTGGGAGAGCTGGTCGACCAGGGTCTCCCGCAGGAGAAGGTCGTCGTCAATGATCAGGATTGGCCGTTCGGCTGTCATTGTCTGGACCCTTTATCATGCGCGCCAGACCGGTTCGGCTGGCGTATCGCATGCACACTAGAACTTTATGTGGGGAGCCGTTGCGCGGGTTACCACCACATCATTGTGCATTGTGGCATTCGCGCGCGCCCGATTTTGCCGCCGGCGGCCCGGCAGGTTCTTGTGCGCGCGGCGAGCGACACAAACTGAAGGTCAGTATAGGATGTCGGCACGCGCTCCAGAAGGGGCGGCGGGCCCGACCGTGCATCCGCGACCTTGCCTTTAGCCACACTTTGCCTATGCGTGGATGGAACCTGACGTGACGATGATCCAACCGAGCCTGCCGGAGCCGACCGAGCCGATGCCCCACACCGCAATGACCGATCCGGCCCTGTCTCGAGCAGCACTGAGCGTGCGGATGCGGCGCGTTCACCGCGCCATCGCCGATCTGCGGCGCGGCACGCCGGTGGTGCTCGCGGGCGCCTATCCGATGGTGGTGCTGGCCGCCGAGACCGCCGGCGCCGATGGTCTGGCCGACATGGCGGCCCTTCGCGGCAGTGGCCCGGCGCTGATGCTGGTGTTCGCCTCCCGCGCCGCGGCGATCCTCGGCCGCCCGGTGGAGCCGGCCGACGCACCGGTCGCGCTGAAGCTGCATGAGGCGTTGTTCGACCCGGTCGCCCTGCGCACGCTGGCTGACCCGACGCAGGAGCGTCTGCTGGTGCCGGAACTGCCGCAGCAGGTCCGCACGCCGCCGGTCGATTCCGATGCCGCACTGGCGCTGGTGAAGCTCGCCCGGCTGCTGCCCGCGGCCCTGGTGGCGCCGCTGCACGCCGACCGTGCCGCGATGGTGGCCGCGCGCGACCTGATCAGCGTGCCGGCCGAGGACGTGTTGGCCTATCCGACCAAGCTGGTCACCAATCTCGCCCGCGTGGCCGACGCCGCGGTGCCGCTCGCCGGCGCGGCGGATGCGCGGATCGTGGCGTTCCGTGCACCCGATGCCGGGATCGAGCATCTGGCGATCCTGATCGGTCGGCCGGAGGAGCAGGAGTCGCCGCTGTGCCGCCTGCATTCGGAATGTTTCACCGGCGATCTGCTGGATTCGTTGCGCTGCGATTGCGGCCCGCAGCTGCGTGGCGCCATTCAGCGGATGGGCGAGGCCGGCCATGGCGTGCTGCTGTATCTCGCGCAGGAGGGCCGTGGCATCGGCCTGGTGAACAAGCTGCGGGCCTACACGCTGCAGGATCAGGGGCTCGACACGCTGGACGCCAACCGCGCGCTGGGCTGGGGCGCAGATGAGCGGAACTTCCTGATCGCAACAGCGATGTTGGATGCGCTGGGGATCAACTCGGTGCGGCTGCTGACCAACAATCCGCTGAAGCTGGAGGCACTGGCCGCGACCGGCGTGCGGGTGGTGGCGCGTGAGGCGCACAGCTTCACGCCAAACGGGGTGAACGATAAATATCTGCACACCAAGGCGGACCGGTTCGGCCATCTGCTGGATTTCTGAGTGCGCGCCGAGGTTTTCCCCGATGGTCGGTGTGTACTCGGCGGGCGCGTGCTGCGATGCGCGATCGGTCGGTCAGGGGTCTCGGCGCATAAGGTCGAGGGGGATGGCGCGACACCGCTGGGGCTGCTGCCGCTCCGCCGGGTGCTCTATCGCGCCGATCGGGTAAAACCGCCGGCCTGCCGGGTGCCGCTGGAGCCGATCGCGCCCAGCGATGGCTGGTGCGATGACGTGTTGAGTTTTTCCTATAACAAGCCTGTCAGCTTGCCGTTCGACGGCAGCCACGAGGAATTGTGGCGGGCGGATGGGCTGTATGACGTGATCGGCGTTCTCGGCTGGAACGATGCGCCGGTGGAGCGCGCTCGCGGCTCCGCCATTTTTTTGCACGTCGCCACCGCCGATTATGCACCCACCGCCGGCTGTGTCGCGCTGGCCCTGCCTGACCTTTTGTGGAGCCTGTCCTTCGGACTGCTCGAGCTGCAGATCCACTGACAAACGAGCAAGGGTTTTGCTTCTCTTTTCAAAAAAGAAGTCCTTTGCTTACTCCGCCGCCACCATCACCGGCTTGCGCGTGGTGCGCACCACAATCACCGCGAGTGCCGCGACGATGCAGGCCACACCAGCCGTGTTGAATGCCGGCAGGTAGCTGTCCAGCGCGTCGCGGCTCACGCCGGCGGCGTAGGCGGCGACGGCCGCACCGATCTGGTGGCCGGTGAACACCCAGCCGAAGATCAGCGGTGCACGCTCGCGCCCGAATTCGTCGGCCGCCAGGCGCACGGTGGGGGGCACGGTGGCGATCCAGTCGAGCCCGTAGAACACCGCAAACACGCTCAGCCCGTAAAAGCTGAAGTCCAGATAAGGCAGCATCAGAAGTGAGATGCCGCGCAGGCCGTAATACCAGAACAGCAGGGTGCGCGGGCCGATGCGGTCGGACAGCCAGCCTGAGCCGATGGTGCCGACGAAATCGAACGCGCCCATCATGGTGAGCACCGAGGCGGCGGCCACGGCGCCCATGCCGTAATCCTGGCAGAGCGGAATGAAATGCGTCTGGATGATGCCCAGCGTCGATACCCCGCAGATGAAGAACGTGCCGAACAGCACCCAGAAGGCGAGGCTGTGGCTCGCCATGCCGAGCGTGCGGAACGCGTTCATCACGAAATTGCCGGGAGGGGGAACATGGGCGGCGATCGGCGCGTCGGCGCGCTCGCCATAGGGGCGCAGGCCGAGATCGGACGGGCGCTCGACGATGAACAGAATGAGCAGCGCCAGGGCGATCCCGCAGGCGATCATCGAGGGGATGAAGGCTGAGCGCCAACCATAGGTTTCGGCGAGCCAGGCGGCGGTGCGCAGGAAAATCAGTTGCCCGGTCGCGTTCGATGCGGTCAGCACGCCGATGATCAGGCCGCGGCGCTGGGTGAACCAGCGGGTGGCCACGGTGGTGCCGAACACCACCCCGGCCAGGCCGGAGCCGATGCCCAGCGCGACGCCCCAGGTCACCCAGAGGTGCCAGACGGCGGTGATCTGGCGCGCGGCGAGCATGCCGCCGACGATCAGCACCAGAGCGGCGCCGATCATCCGACGCACGCCGTAGCGCGCGATCAGGGCCGCGGAGAACGGCGCCATCAGTCCGAACAGCAGTAGGCGCATCGCCATCGGGCCGGAGATGGTGGCGGCCGACCAGTGGAACTCGCTTTCCAGCGGCGTGACCAGCACGCCGGGCATGCCCAGCGCGGCGGCGGTGGAGAGCATGATGAGGAAGGTGAAGGTGGCCATCGCCCAGCCGTAATGGATGCCACGGGCGGCGAGGAAGCGGGCGAGCGGGGCGGCGAGCATGGGACACCTGAACTGACGTAACCAGATTAATAAGATTCTCTGACGCGCAAACCAAGGTGCAAAGCATCGGGCTTTCACGCGTCAGGCACAGATCAGTCAGCCCGGCGCGGTGCCCCGAAACCGCGACAGCGCGCCGCCGATCAGCGCCACCTGGCGAGCCAGCCGCGCGAGATTATCGCCCGGCTCGGCAGGTGCGGGTGGTGGCTCGGTCCCGGCGGCGAGGGCCCGCAGGGCGGTGCCCGCCCAGCTGCGCCATTCCTCAGGCAGCGCGCGGGCGATGTGCAGGGCGGTGACTAGCCCGGCCAGGCGGCGCAGGGCTGCGTCGGCCGACAGGGCCGCCTGCAGCCGGGCGGGTGAGCGGGACGTCTCCAGCAAGGCGCGGGAGAGTGATGCCTCCAGCTCGACCGTGGCGCGGCCGGCGGTGCGTCGGGCGACGCCGGAGCCTATAGAGGCCGCCTCGACGAAGCCGGCATGCGCCACCAGGGCCGCCTCCAGCGCGCGACGCAGCCGGGCGCGCTCCTTCGACGGCCACAGCAGCAGCCCGCCAGCGATCGACATCAGGCCGCCGGCCAACGTGTAGAGCGCGCGCATCGCGGCGATCTCCAACTCACTGGTGCCAGGACGGTTCAGCTCGGTCAGCATCACCACCAGCGGGGTGAGGAAAGTCACCATCAGCCCGAAGCCGGCCGGGCGCAGGGCGAAGCAGGCGAAGGCCAGCGGGATGATCGCCACCGCCAGGCTGATCGGGCCAGTCACCAGCAGCGAGAGCCAGGCGGCGATGATGCCGCCGACCAGCGTGCCGCCGATGCGCTCCAGAGCGCGCTGCCAGGTCAGTGCCATGAAGGGCTGCAGCGTCATGATCATGGTGATCGCCAGCCAGTGCCCATAGGTGGTCGGGTAGGCGAGCATCACGCTGAATGACACCAGCGACAGCGTGCCGGCGCGCAGGGCGTGGCGAAAGGCCGGCGCGCGGAATGTGAGGCTGGCACGCAGCGGATCGATGATCCGCTGCCGCCAGGGCGCCTGCAACATCGCGCTTTGCTTCGGCAGGAAACCATCGGGGATCGCCAGCAGCGAGGCGACGCGGACGAGATCGACGATGCGCTTCGCCGCGGCCCCCGCCGGGCCCTCAATCGCCGCCGCGGCCTCGGCCAGTGTGTCGATGCCGCGTTGCAGGCGGGGCAGACGCACCGCGCTGTCGGACAGGGCGGCGCGTGCCAGCACCAGGCAGATCGGCCGCAGCACCCGCAGAAGGCGATCGGCATGCGTGCGCAATTCTGGCTCGGTGCTGGCTTCCAGCTGGTCCGACAGCGCGATGAGCGCGCCGAACAGCTGCTCGCCGGCCTCCAGGCGGATCACCCAGGCGGGGGCCGCGGTCAGCGGTGCACGTTCGCGCAAAGTGGCGAGCACCAGTTCGCGCGCCGCCTCGATGGCCAGGCGCACCGCGCGGCGATGGGCACGGGCATGCGCCTCCCAACTCGCTTCGGTGGCAGCGGGATCGCGCAGAATCCGGCGCTGGTCCGCCGCCTCGGCTGCCAGCGCGTCCCACAGGCGCGAGACCGAGCGGCGCGCCGGCTCATAGGGGGCGAGACGGGCCAGCAGCAGGCCGATCAGCATCGCCCACAGCGCACCGAACGCGAAGGCCAGACCCAGCCCGAGGGCGACACGCGGTTCCTCCGCATGATCGAGCGCGATCACCATCGAGACCGTCAGCATCGCGGCAAACTGGGTGGCGGCCTGGCCGTAAATTCGCAACATCGCCACCGCCATCACCCAGGCGGAGGCGACCAGCACTGCGATCATCTCCGGCTGCGCGCGCAGGAGCGAGAACAGCCCGGCCTGCAGACCGCCCACCACGGCGAAGCCCAGAAGCCAGGGCCAGCGCCGGCGGAACGGCCCGCCCGGATCGGCGATGCAGCAGAACATGGCGGCGAGCGCCGATTCCTGCAGGAACGGCAGTGCCAGCGCCTCGGACGCGGCGACCAGACTGAACAAGGTCAGCGCCGCGCGCAGCCCCTCCATCACGGAGACGCGCCGCAGGTCATAAACAATGGACAGCCGATGCAGATCCGGCTCGGCATCATTGCCGCGAATACGTATCGGTAACGACATTAGCGCACCAGACTTATAAAAGTTCTTTGTTTCTTTTTTTCAAAAAAGAAGAGCCTTCTTTCTTGAAGCAAAGAAGCAAAGAACTTTTGAAAGCTTGACGCTGCGCACTGGAGCGTTGGTACACCGGGTACCAACGCTCCCACTCGCCTCAGGCGGCTTTCGCCATGCCGCGCAGCATGTACTGCAGGATGCCGCCGTGCTGGTAGTAGGCGACCTCATCGACCGTATCGACGCGGCAGAGCAGTGGCACCTTGTCCACAGTGCCGTTCGAGCGGTGAATGGTCATCGTCATTTCCATCCGCGGGCTCAGCTGCTCCACGCCCTCGATGTCGATCAGCTCGTCGCCTTTCAGATCGAGGCTTTTGCGGTCGACGCCGGCCGGGAAGGTGAGCGGCAGGATGCCCATGCCGACCAGGTTGGAGCGATGGATGCGCTCGAAGCTCTCCACCACCACCGCCTTCACGCCGAGCAGCATGGTGCCCTTCGCCGCCCAGTCACGTGAGGAGCCGGTGCCATATTCCTTGCCACCGAACACCACCAGCGGCACGCCCTCGTGCTTGTATTTCATCGCCACGTCGTAAATCGCCGCGACCTCGCCGGAGGGGTAGTGCTTGGACATGCCGCCCTCGATCCCCGGCACCATTTCGTTCTTGATGCGGATATTGGCGAAGGTGCCGCGCATCATCACTTCATGGTTGCCGCGGCGGGAGCCGTAGCTGTTGAAATCCTTTTGCAGGATCTGGCGCTCACCGAGATATTCGCCGGCAGGCGAGGCCTTCTTGATCGACCCGGCCGGGGAGATGTGGTCTGTCGTGATCGAGTCACCCAGTACGGCCATCACGCGGGCGCCCAGGATGTCGCTGGTGGGCTTCGGCGTCATGGTGATGTCGGTGAAGTAGGGCGGGTTGCGGACATAGGTCGAGCTGTCCGACCAGCGATAGGTATCGCTGCCGGCTTCCACGGTGATCGCCTGCCACTGCTTGTCGCCCTTGAACACCGAGCTGTAGCGCTCGACGAACTGCTCGCGCGAAAGGCTGGAGGCGAGGAGATCGGCGATCTCCTTGTTGGTCGGCCACACGTCTTTCAGATACACCGGCTGGCCGTTGGAGCCGATGCCGAGCGGGGCGGTGGTGATGTCGACATTCATCGTGCCGAGCAGCGAGTAGGCCACCACCAGCGGCGGGCTGGCGAGGTAGTTGGCGCGCACGTTGGGATGCACGCGGCCCTCGAAGTTGCGGTTGCCCGACAGCACCGAGACGGCGACCAGCTTGTTGTCCTCGATCGCATCAGCCACCGCGTCATCCAGCGGGCCGGAGTTGCCGATGCAGGTGGTGCAGCCATAGCCGACAGTGTTGAAGCCGATGGCATCGAGATCCGCCTGCAGGCCGGCCTTGTTCAGATAGTCGGTGACCACCTGCGAGCCCGGCGCCAGCGAGGTCTTCACCCAGGGCTTGGTGGTCAGGCCCTTGGCCACGGCGTTCTTGGCCAATAGGCCGGCGGCGAT
>CAIVDX010000101.1 GCA_903904805.1 uncultured Rhodospirillales bacterium | reverse complement strand
GGCCCCCTCGCCCCGCTGCTCGCCGCGAAAGGCTACGCCACGCTCGCGATCAACACCCGCCAGCACGATTCGGGCCTGAACACCGACAATTTCCTGGAGATCCGCCGCGACATCGAGGCCGCGGTGGCCACCGCCCGCGCGCTCGGCTTCAAGCGCCTGGTGCTGCAGGGCCACAGCCTCGGCAACATCCAGGTGCAGTATTTCGCCGCCAACAACTGGGACCCCGACATCAAGGGCGTGATCCTGCTCGGCGCCTTCGGCAACCTGCCCTGGAAATCACAGACGATCCTGGTCGCCAACGACCCTCTGTTCAAAAAGCTGATCGCCGAATCGCTCGCCGCCCTGCGCGCCGGCACCATCGACCAGCCTTTGCCCGACCAGATGCCCTACAACACCGCCGCCTCCACGCCGGTCACCGCGCAGCATTTCCTCACCTATCGCTGGGACAAGACCTCGGTGGCCGACGGCACCTTCTGGATCAAGCGCATCCCCAAGCCGATCCTGCTGGTGCGCGACCAGGCGGACGGCCTGGTCGCCGGCTTCGAGTCGCAGATGCTGATCGCCGCCGCGCACGCGGAGGGCTCGCTGAACACCAGCACCGAGTTCCATCTGCTGGCCAACCCCGGCCCGCCCTCGCTCGCCGGCCACCGCTTCGTCAACACCATGCAGCCGCTGGCCGACACCATCCTCGCCTGGCTGTCCGACCAGAAGCTCTAGAGCGGCACCGGATCATGGTCGTCCCATGATCCGGTGAAGCAACTCGCCCAGCCAACGGGCGCGTGCGTGTCCACCAGCTCCAACCAACCCGGTCCCGCTCCAGGTCAGTCGGCGACGGCCGATGCGCCGTCGGCACCGCGCGTGACTGCCTCCCAGGCCAGGTAATCCTTGGTCAGCCCGGCGATGCGCGCATGCGCCTGCTCGAAGGCCTGCGCCCCCAGCAGCAGGTGAAGCGGCGGCGCGTCGGCCTCCACCGCCCGCACCAGCGCGTGCACCGCACGCACCGGATAGCCCGCCTGCTCGCCCGAAAGTGCCCGCATCGCCACGATCGCCGCGGTGGCGGTCGCCGCATAATCCGCCGGCTCGTCATGCGACTGCTGCGCCGACCGTCCCGCCCAGTCGGTGCGGAAGCCGCTGGGCTCCACCACCAGCACGCTGATGCCCAAACTCTCCACCTCGCGCCGCAGCGCCTCCGACAGCCCCTCCACGGCGAACTTGCTCGCGCTGTAATAGCCCACCGCCGGGAACGAGGTGATGCCGGCGATCGAGGCGATGTTCACGATGAAGCCCGAGCGCGCCGCCCGCATGCCCGGCAGCACCGCGCTGATCATCCGCCCCATGCCGAACAGATTGATGTCGAACATCGCCCGCACCTGTGCCGGATCGCTGTCCTCCACCGAGGCGAAATAGCCAATGCCTGCATTGTTCACCAACACATCGATCCGCCCGAACCTGGCCTGCGCGGCCGCCACCGCGCGGTCGATCTGGTCCTGCTGCGTCACATCCAGCGTGAGGATCAGCGCCGTCGCCCCGTTGCGCGCATGGTCCGTCAGATCCTCGATATCGGCGGGATTGCGCGCCGTCACCGCCACATCATTGCCGCGGCCCAGCAGATAGCTCGCCAGCGCCCGCCCGAAGCCGGTGGAGCAGCCGGTGACGAACCACACCTGCTTGCTCACCACCAAATCCTTGAGATCACCCATCAGCCGTACTCCCTGTAAAGCGCGAGCAGGCCAGATCGGGCCCGGCATGGGGAGCGGCGGAAAATACTTACGGGAGGAAGGACGGAAGGATGTTCTTTTTTGAAAAAAAGCACCAAAAAACGTCTGGTTCTCGTGTGAGGTGGCGCCGTGACGTTCAGAATCTTTGCCACATTGGTGGCGCTGCTGCTGGTGCCGGCACTCGCCCAGGCGGCTGACACCGCTGCCGCCGCGCCCGTGTCTCCCAAGCGGATCTTCGCGCTGCTGTTTCTGATGCTCGGACCGATCAAGATTCTGGTCCCGTTCGTCCATCTCACCGCCGGCGCCGACGCCACCTACCGCCGCAAACTGGCAACACGCGCGATCATCTTCTCGGCCGCCGCCCTGCTGGTCGCCGGGCTCATCGGCAACAACATGCTGAACAATTTCGCCATTCCCATCCCGGTGCTGGCCCTCACGGCTGGGCTGGTGCTGTTTCTGATCGCGCTGCAGACGGTGCTGGAGCAGTTCCATGGCCGCCCCACCACCCCGCCGCCCGCGCCGCCGCAGAACCTCGCCTTCGCGGCCAATCCGCTCGCCTTCCCCACCATCGTCACGCCCTACGGCATCGCCGCCACGATCATCTTCACCACGCTCGCCGAATCGAACCCTGAGGCACAGGCCACCATCATCGGCCTGGTCGCGCTGATCCTGGCACTGGACTGGCTGGCAATGATGTTCGCCCAGCCGATCCTGAAATATTGCGGCACCATCATGCAGGTGTTCGCCGTGGTGCTCGGCGTCAATCAGATCGCGCTGGGCCTGTGGATCATCCTCTCCAGCCTCGCCAAGATCGGCGTGTTCACCCTGCAGGTGCCAAGCTAGCCCTGCCCCGCCATCAACCGCGCCAGCACCCGGCGCGCCGCCACACCGGCGCGATCGAAGGGGAACGCCATCAGCCGCTCATCGGGCGGCGCACTGTCGATCAGCGCCTGCTGCCGCGCCACGATCGCGGCATCCTCGGCGAAGGCGAAATCCGACATGTCGCGATACACGGCATCCACCCGCTGGTCATCCAGCCCCCAGGGGCGCGAGGTCGTCCAGAAATAATGCGTCGAGCTCCTGGTCTCCGGCGTGAAGGCATTCAGCACCCGATGCGTCGGCGTGCCCTCCGGCACACTCAGATCGCCGGCCGCCCGCGCCCCCACGCTGATCTTCACATAGCTCGGCGCCTGCCAATCCATCATCTGCCAGCGATCGATCGTGCCGTTCAGCCCCTTGGCGGCACGGTAGATCGGCGCGGTGTCGACATCGAACATCAT
>CAIVDX010000100.1 GCA_903904805.1 uncultured Rhodospirillales bacterium | reverse complement strand
GGCATATCCATCAGGGCAGCAGCAGCGCCTCGGCGCGGCCATGCTCGATGAGGTGCCGTTGCAGCACGCTGTCCACAGCTTCGCGGGTTTCGATTTTATACCAGACGCCCTCTGGGTAGATCACCACACAGGGGCCCAGCTCGCAGCGATCCAGACAGCCGGCGCTGTTCACCCGGATGTTGGCGATGCCGAGTTCCTTGGCGCGGACCTTCATATAGTCGCGCAGTTTCTCGGAACCCTTGGCGGCGCAGGAGCCGCGCGGGTGGCCATCCGGGCGGCGGTTGCAGCAGACGAAGAGGTGGGCGTCGAAGTAGAGAGAGGTCATTTGAAGACTTTCAAAAGGCCGGAGGCGCTGCCACTGGACCCCGTTGAGGGGTCACCCCCCCGAGCGGGGGGCCAGCGGGCGAAGCCCCCTGGCCTTGCCAGTTTCACCGGCTCCGGTCTTATGTGCCCCGCCGCAGAACCGCAAGGAATCCGATGTCCTCCGCAGCCAACCTGCTGGGCGCCGAGCGCTCCCCCTATCTTCTTCAGCACGCCGACAACCCCGTCCATTGGCGCCCCTGGGGCCAGGCGGCGCTGGACGCCGCGCGGGCGGCGAACAAGCCGATCCTGCTCTCCATCGGCTATGCCGCCTGCCATTGGTGCCACGTGATGGCGCATGAGAGCTTCGAGGATGCGGCAACCGCCGCCGAGATGAATGAGGCCTTCATCAATGTGAAGGTGGACCGCGAGGAGCGGCCCGATATCGATCACACCTACATGTCGGCCATCCAGGCGATGGGCAAGCAGGGCGGCTGGCCGTTGACGATGTTCATCACGCCGGATGGCGTGCCGTTCTGGGGCGGCACCTATTTCCCGCCCACGCCGCGCCACGGCATGCCGAGCTTCCGCCAGGTGCTCGCCGCGGTGCGCGATGCCTGGGCGCAGGGCCATGAGAGCATCGCGCAGAATGCGAAACAGATGAGTGCGGCACTGGCGAAAATGGCGGCCAGCCATCCCGGCCCGCTGCCTTCGCCGCACATGCTCGGGCGCGTGGCGGCGAGCTATATCGGCATGATCGACCATTCCTATGGCGGCCTGCGCGGCGCGCCGAAATTCCCCAATCCGCCGATCTTTCGCTTTCTCTGGCAGGAGGGCGCGCGCGGCGAGGCAGCGCCGGCGATCGAGGCGACGCATGCGTTGCTGGTCGCGATGTCGCAAGGCGGCATCTATGATCATCTGGGCGGCGGCTATGCGCGCTATGCGACGGATGTCGAGTGGCTGGTGCCGCATTTCGAGAAGATGCTGTATGACAATGCACAAATCCTCGAACTGCTCGCCCTGGCCCAGGCGCATCGGCCCGATCCGCTCTACGCGCAGCGCGCCGAGGAGACCGTCGGCTGGCTGATGCGCGACATGATGACGGGGCCCGAGGCTGACCCGCGCGTGTTCGCCGCCTCGGAGGATGCCGACAGCGAGGGCGAGGAAGGCAAGTTCTATGTCTGGACCGAGGCCGAGATCGACGCGCTGCTCGGCCCCGGGCGCGCGCCCGCGTTCAAGGCCGCCTATGACGTGACGCAGGCGGGCAACTGGGAGGGCCACACCATCCTGCGCCGCGTGACGCCGCCGGGTGATGGCGCGGCGGAGACGTTGCTGGCCAGCTCTCGCACAATTCTGTTTGAGGCACGCTGCGGGCGGATCCGGCCAGGGCGTGACGACAAGGTGCTGGCGGACTGGAACGGGCTGATGATCGCCGCCCTCGCGCGGGCCTCGTCGGTGTTTGGCCGGCTGGATTGGCTGGAGCTGGGGCAGGATTGCTATGAGCAGCTGCGTGGCCTGCTCGATGGCCCGGATGGGCGGATCCAGCATGCCTGGCGCGATGGGGTGGTGACGGCCGCGGGTCTGCTGGATGACCAGGCCTGCATGGCGCGCGCGGCGTTGGCGCTGTTCGAGGCGAGTGGCCAGGATCGCTATCTCACCGAGGCGATCGGGTTGGTGCGCGCCGCGCAGGCGCATTTCGCTGATGCCGACGGCAGTCTCTTCACCTCGGCCGACGACGCGCTGGATGTGCCGCCGCCGCGCCCGCGCACCGCGTCGGACAATGCCACGCCGGCGGGCCAGGCCGTGACGGCGGAGGTGCTGGCGCGGCTGTGTCTGCTCACCGGCGATCCGGCCTGGGGCGCGGCGTGCGAGGCGCTGATCTGCGCGAACTCCGGCGGCAATGAGCGGCTGAGCGGGGTTCCCGGCATTCTCGCCGCGACCAGGCTGCTGGCGGACGGCGCGACGGTCGTGGTCACCGGGCCGGCGGAGGACGCGGCGGATCTGGTGGCCGTGGCGCTGGCGAGTGCTGATCCGACGGTCGCGGTGCTGCGTGCGCCGCCGGGCAGTGCGCTGCCGGCGGATCATCCGGCGTTCGGCAAGCCGACCGGCGACGTGGCGGCCTATCTGTGTCGGGCGCGGGTGTGCGGGGTGCCGATCCGCTCGCCGATCGCGCTGCTGGAGGCGTTGGCGGTGCTGCCCGAGGCGCGATGAGTCGCAACGCGCGTTTGCTGCTGGTGGTGCTCGGTGGGGTGCTGCTGCGGGCGATGCTGATCGTGCTGGTGGTGCCGCATCGGGTGGATGTGGTGGATGCGCTCTGCCATTACGATTGCGGATGGTATGAGCGGATCGCGCTGTCGGGCTATCTTGCTGACGCTGACTGGGACAATCTGGGCAGCGCGCCGCACTGGGCGTTCTTTCCGCTGTATCCGATGTGCATGCGCGCGCTGGTCTGGCTGAGCGGGATGGGCGCGCAGAAGGCGGGGCTGGTGATCAGCCTGGCCGCGGCCGGCGCGATGGCGCTGCTGATCGGCCGGGCGGTGGCGCGGCGGCATGGCCGCGGCGGGGCGCGGGCGGCGTTGTTCGTGCTGGCGTTTCCGATGGGGGTGTTCTTCTCGCTGGTCTATGCCGAGGCGCTGTATGGCGCGCTGTCGGCCGCCAGTCTGGGCGCGTTGCGGGCGCGACGGCCGATGCGCGCCGCATTGTGCGCGGCCGCCGCCGGGGCGACGCGTCCGGCCGGCATTCTGCTCGCGCCGATCATCGCCACCGATCGGCTGCGCGCGCTGTGGCGGCTGAAGACATGGAGCGCGCGGGCGATTGGCGACGCGCTGCTGCCGATCGCGGTCGCGCCGCTGGGGCTGTCGGCCTATGTGCTGGCGCAATATCTGGCGACCGGGGATGGTTTCGCCTTCGCGCATGTGCAGGTGCTGTGGCAACGCAGCTGGGCGAACCCGCTGGCGCGCATCTGGAACGGGCTGGCGAGCCTTGATCTGTTCGCGCTGTTCGGCGGGCCGAGCCTGATGTGGCATGCGCTGTGGGCGGCGGGAGGAATTGGGCTCGGTCTGGCGCTGCTCTATCGACGGCGGGTGGCGGATGGGGTGTTTCTGGTGGGCTCGGTGCTGCTGCCGGCCGCCACGGGGCTGGACGCGATTCCGCGCTTTGTCGGCACCAATCCGGTCTTCCTGCAGGCGCTGGGTGGCTGGCTGGTGTGGCTGCCGGGTTGGCTCACCGCGCTGATCCTGGTGACCTGCACCGCCGCGCAGGCCTGGCTGCTGCATGTGTGGATTGGTGGCGGCGGGGGGCTGTTTTGAGCACACTGAAACTGCTCGCCGCGCTGCTGCTGCTGGCCGGCCAGGCGGCGTTGCTGGCGGTTGTGCTGCTGGCGCCGCGCACCAGCCTGGATTGGCGCCACTTCTTCATCGAGCATTCCACCCAATGCTGGCCGGGCGGCAGCGGGGCGCCGGCTTGGGCGCCGCGCCATTGCCTGCGGGGCGCGGCGACTTGACAGACCCCCGGTCCGGGGCTGCCATTGCGCGATCACCACGAGGCTGAGCCCCCTACGATGCCGCATCGATCGCTGCACACCCCGCTCGGCGACCTCACAATGTTCGAGGAGGACGGCGCGATCGTCGCGCTGGAGACCGGCTGGGTGGAGGGCGGCGATGGCAGCGCGCTGCTGGATCGGGTGGCCGCGGCGCTGGATGTCTATTTCGACGGTGCGGCGCTGCCCACCGATCTGCCGCTCGCGCCGGTCGGCACGGCCTATCAGCAGCGTGTCTGGACCGCGTTGCGGGGCATTCCGCATGGTGCCACCGCGGTCTATGCCGACATCGCGCGGCGTGCCGGCGGGGCGCCGCGGTCGGTGGGCCAGGCGCTGGGGCGCAACCCGATCCCGATCCTGATCCCCTGCCATCGTGTTCTCGCCGCTGGGGGCCTGGGCGGCTACAGCTTCGCCGACGGGGTGGAGAGCAAGGAATTTCTGCTAAGTCTGGAACAGGTGCGGGCCTGATGGCGGCGCGTCACAGCGGGAGACGATCATGAGCGAGGCCGTCCGCATTCATGCCCATGGTGGCGCCGAGGTGCTGGTCTATGAGCATGTGCCGCTGCCCGAGCCGGGGCCTGGCGAGGCGCTGGTGCATCATACCGCGATCGGTTTGAATTTCATTGATATCTATTATCGCAACGGTCTCTACAAGGTGCCGTCGCTGCCGGTCACGCTCGGGCTGGAGGGCGCGGGGATCGTGAAAGCCGTTGGCGCGGGCGTGGATCTTGTGAAGGTGGGCGATCGTGTGGCCTACACCGGCGGACCGCTAGGCGCCTACGCGACCGATCGGGTGATCCATGCCGATCGGCTGGTGCGCATTCCCGCGGGGATCGATGACCGCACCGCGGCGACGATGATGATGCAGGGCATGACGGCGGCCTATCTGCTGCATCGGACCTATGCGGTGAAATCGGGCGACTGGATCGTGGTGCATGCCGCCGCCGGCGGGGTCGGGCTCATCATGTGCCAATGGGCGCGCCATCTCGGCGTGAACGCGATCGCGGTGGTGTCGTCAGAGGCGAAGGCGGAGCTGGCGCGGGCCAATGGCGCGGCGGCCGCCCTGGTGGGCTACGCCAATCTCGGCGCCCAGGTGAAGAAGCTCACCTCCGGCGCGATGGTTCCGGTTGTTTATGATTCCGTCGGCAAGGATACGTTCACCGCCAGCCTGGACTGCCTCGCGCCGCTGGGCCTGATGGTGACCTATGGCAGCGCCTCCGGTCCGGTGCCGCCGGTGGATCCGGGCATTCTGGGCATGCGCGGCAGCCTGTTCCTGACGCGGCCGTCGTTGGCGCACTACACCACCAAGCGTGGCGATCTGGAATATTACGCGGGCATGCTGTTCGACGTGGTGGGCTCCGGGGCGGTGAAGATCGCCGTTAATCAGGAATTCAAACTGTCGGACGCGGCCTCGGCGCATCGCGCGATGGAGAGCCGGGCGACGACGGGCAGCACGGTTTTGATTCCGTGAGAGCGCGGCTGGCTCTTTGCCTTCTGCTGATCGCCGCGCCCGCGCGCGCCGATGACCGCGACCTGGTGATCGGGACCTGGCAACTCGACTCCGTTGTCTACGAGGACCCGGCGACCGGCGAGCGCACCCATCCTCTGGGTGAGCATCCGACCGGCCTGCAGATCGCCACGCCGCAGGGCGAGTGGCTCGCGCTGGTGACGGCGGAAGGGCGGCCGGTGCCGAGCAACGATGCCGAACGTGCCGCGGCCCTGCGCAGCATGATCAGCTATACCGGCAAATGGCGCATCGAGGGCGATCATGTCGTGACCCGCGTGGCCGCGGCGTGGAACCAGGCGTGGGTTGGCACGGATCAGATCCGCATCTTTCACCGCGAGGGGGATTTGCTGATTCTGTCGAGCCCGCCTCAGCCGCATCCCAACCTTCTGGGCAGGATGGTGAAGATTCTGGTGATCTGGAAGAAGCTGTATTGAAGACAAGGGCGTCTTCTTTGAAAACAAGAAGCAAAAAAACGTCTGGAGGTTTGGCGCCGGGTCAGCCCGGGCGGAGGTGACCCAGAACCGACGCGGCGTGCGTGTCGGGCGGGAAGACGGGGTAGAAGACATGCTCGATCCTGCCGGCGTGGATGATCAGCGTGAGGCGCCGGAGCAGGATCATTCCCTCGACCTCGAAGGTCGGCAGAGACAGAGCGCTGGTCAGGCGAAAATCAGAATCGGACAGCACCGGGAACGGCAGGTGCAGGCGCTCGGCCATCTCCTGCTGATAGGCGGTGCCCTGCGTGCTGAGGCCGAACACGTGCGCGCCGAGCGCGCGCAGGTCCGCATGATGATCCCGAAAGGCGCAGGCCTGCGGCGTGCAGCCGCGCGCGCCGGGGATCGAATCCCAGCCATCCGGCAATGCCACGCCGGGCACGCCGGTGCGCGGGTAGGCGTAGATCACGCAGCGTGGGCCTGGAAGAGTGGAAAGATCGACATCGGTGCCGTCGGTGGCGCGCAGTGTGATCGCCGGCATTGCCATGCCGACCAGATGATCTGCCGCGCCATCATCGACCGGCGCCGGGAGGTCGGCGGGAAGCGCGGAGTAGTCGTTGCTCAGAGCCAACGCCGCACCTGCTGGCAGTAGAGTTGATAGGGGCGGCCGAAGAGTTTGGCGAGGTAGGTTTCTTCGCGGGCGATCACATAGCGGTTGAACACGATCACCAGCGCCGGCACGGCGAGCAGGCTCCACAGCGAATCGAAGGCGAGCGCGCTGGCGGCGAGGACCAGCACCATGCCCAGATAGATCGGGTTGCGGGTGCGGCGATAGATGCCATCGGTGACCAGCGCGGTGGTGGGATGCCAGGGTTCGACCGGGGTGTCCGCCTTGTGGAAGCGCCACATCGCGTCGGCGGCTGACAGGCAGCCGATCACCACCAGCACGCAGGCGGCGATGACCCGCAGGCCCGCGGGAAGGTGCAGATGCAGCCTGATGAAAAACCATTCCATGATCCAGGCGGCGACGAAGGCCGCACCGGCGATGGCAGGTGGTGGGGCGATCACCCCGGCGGTGGTCTGGCTCTGCATCACTCATGCTCCGGTCGGCCGCGGCCGCGTTTGATGTCGCCGCGTTTGGTTTTTTCATCGACCCGCTTCTGGCGGGCGCTGGCGCTGGGACGGGTGGCGCGTCGTTTCGGGGGCGGCGGCGCGGCGGCCTGGCGGATGAGCTCCAGCAGGCGGGCCAGCGCGTCCTCGCGGTTGCGTTCGCGCGTGCGGTGTCGTTGCGCGGAGATCACGATCACGCCGTCCTTGGTGAGGCGGTGGCCGGCGAGGCGCTGCAGCCGGATGGCGACATCGTTGGGCAGGTTGGGCGAGGCGCGCGCATCGAAGCGCAGTTGCACCGCCGTCTCGACCTTGTTGACGTTCTGCCCGCCGGCACCGGACGCGCGCAGAAAATCCTCCGAGAGCTCATCCTCGTCAATCGAAATGGTCCGCGTAACCTCGATCCTACCCGCCATGTCGCCTTCCAGGGCCACGCCCAGCGGGCGGCCATGATGACCATACCAAAGCTGTTTGGTTCCTGCGTTCAGGAAAGAACACTTCTTTGTTGAAAAATGAAGCAAAAACCACTGTCTCGGTCCCGCCTTTTCGCTTGCCGTGCGGGGTTGGGCTAGAGGACCAATGCCGCCAGCAGTGAGTCCAGGCGCAATCTGCCCTCGGGCAGCGCGCGCAATGTGGTGGCGGTGAGCTCGAGATAATCCTCCTCGATCGCCCGGGCGAGCGTATCCGCATCGATGCTCTCGTGCAGCGTTTGGCCAGTGCGGCCAGCGAAGGCGGCGAGGTCGATGCCTTCGGCGAGGCGCAGGCCCATCAGCAGTGCCTCGCGGGCGCGGATCTCGGGGCTGAGGGCGAATTCCTCAGTGCTGCCATGGCCGCTTGCCTCCACACGTTCGGCCCAGGGCTCGGGGGCGCGATGGCGACGGGTGGCGAGCAGCTGGTCGCCGATGCCAACGCGGCCATGCGCGCCGGGGCCGATGCCGGCGTAATCGCGGTAGCGCCAATAGG
>CAIVDX010000099.1 GCA_903904805.1 uncultured Rhodospirillales bacterium | reverse complement strand
GCTGGCGATCGACACCGGCCGGCATGGCGGGGTGGGCATCGATCTGGTGGCGATGTGCGTGAATGATCTGGTGGTGCAGGGCGCGCAGCCGTTGTTTTTCCTCGATTACTACGCCACCGGGCGGCTGGAGGCGGATGCGGCGAGCGAGGTGATCGGTGGCATCGCGGCGGGCTGCAGGCTGGCCGGCTGCGCGCTGGTGGGCGGCGAGACGGCGGAAATGCCAGGGCTGTATGCCAAGGGCGATTATGACCTCGCCGGGTTCTCGGTGGGGGCCGCCGAGCGCGGGGCATTGCTGCCGCGCGATGTGGGGCCGGGCGACGTGGTGCTGGGGCTGCCGGCCTCGGGGGTGCACTCCAACGGGTTTTCGCTGGTGCGCGGCATCGTGGCGGCCGCCGGGCTGGACTGGGGTGATCCCGCACCGTTTGACCCCTCGGTCAGCCTGGGCGAAGCGCTGCTGACGCCCACGCGCATCTACGTGGCCTCGGTGATGGCACTGCATCGGGCGGGTCTGCTGAAAGCGGCGGCGCATATCACCGGCGGCGGGCTGCCCGGCAATCTGCCGCGTGTGCTGCCCGACGGGGTGAGCGCGGAGCTGGATGCCTCCGCCTGGACGCCCAATCCGGTGTTCGCCTGGCTGGCCAAGGCCGGCAATGTGGCGGCCGGGGAGATGCTTCGGGTGTTCAATTGCGGGATCGGCATGGCGCTGGTGGTGGCCGCCGGCGACATGGCGGCTTCGATGGCCCTGCTGGGCGAGAATGGCGAGTCGCCTGTGGTGATCGGCCATCTCGTCGCGGCACCTGGCGAGGCCGTGGTGCGGATGTCGTCGCCGCCGGGCTGGCCGGCATGAAGCGACGCACCGCGGTGCTGATCAGCGGCCGCGGCAGCAACATGGTGGCGCTGATCGCCGCCGCCGCCGCGCCGGACTATCCCGCCGAGATCGTGCTGGTGCTGTCGAACATCGAGGACGCGGCGGGGCTGGAGACGGCGCGTCGGGCGGGGATCGAGGCCTGGGCGATCCCGCATACGCCGTTCGGGCGCGATCGGGCGGCGCATGAGGCGGAGCTGGATGCCGCGCTGCGGGCGGCGGATGTCGAGCTGGTGTGTCTGGCCGGCTATATGCGGGTGCTGACGCCGTTTCTGGTGGGGCGCTGGGAGGGGCGGATGCTGAACATTCATCCCAGCCTGCTGCCCTCATTCCCCGGTCTGCACACCCACCAGCGCGCGCTCGATGCCGGGGTGAGGCTGCATGGCTGCAGCGTGCATCTGGTGAGCGCGGAGCTGGATGGCGGGCCGATCGTCGCGCAGGCGGCGGTGCCGGTGCTGCCGGACGACACCGAGGACACCCTGGCCGCGCGGGTGCTGGTTCAGGAGCATCGGATTTATCCGCTCGCGCTGGCCGCGCTGGCGGGCGGCGCGGTGGCGCGGCCGGATGCGGCGGCTGCGTTGGCGAACCCGTGTTCCGCCGTCGGGTGAGTGTTTCAAACCGCGAAAAACCGGTCTAGAACCCGCGCACGTGCAGTGACAGGATGACAATCATGGCCGATGCCTCGACCCAGCTCACCCAGGAAGCCTTTCTGGCCGACCGCGTGAAGAGCTACAAATTGTTCGGTGGGATGACCTTCTACGGGACCATCCTGGTGATCGCCATTGTGGTTGGCATGGCGATCTTCCTGCTCTGATCGTGCCGCTCTGCTGAAACAGAAACGGGCGGCACCATCGGCGCCGCCCGTGTTGCGTTGGTCGCGGCTGGGTTAGCCGACGATCTCGCTGCCGGCGAAGAAATAGGCGATCTCGATCGCCGCGTTCTCCACACTGTCAGAGCCGTGGGCGGAGTTCGCCTCGATGTCGACCGCGAACTCGGCGCGGATGGTGCCGGGGGCGGCGTTCTTCGGGTTGGTGGCACCCATCACATCGCGATAGGCGGCGACGGCGTTCTCACCCTCAAGCACCTGCACGACCACGGGGCCGGAGGTCATGAACTCGACCAGGCCGCCGAAGAAGGGGCGCTCGCGGTGCACGCCGTAAAAATGCTCGGCCTGGGCCTTGGTCATGTGGATGCGCTTCTGGGCGACGATGCGCAGGCCGGCGGCCTCGATCACGGCGTTGATCTTGCCGGTGAGATTGCGGCGCGTTGCGTCGGGCTTGATGATCGAGAAGGTGTGCTCGATGGCCATGTTCATATCCTCGGTTGGTTTCGCGGCGCTTTAGAGCAGGGGCGGAGGGCGGGCAACCCTTGAGGTCGCATGGTTGATGCCTTCCCCCACATGGCCAACACGGGGTAGAGCGGGCCATGTCATTATTGGTGATCGACCGTCTCACCCTGCGCATCGCCGGGCGCACGCTGCTGGAGGAGGCTTCGCTGTCGGTGGAGCCGGGCCGGCGCATCGGGCTGGTCGGGCGCAACGGGGCGGGCAAATCGACGCTGTTGAAGGCGATCCTGGGCGAGATCGCGCCGGATGGGGGCGCCATTCGGCTGTCGTCGCGCGCGCGGATGGCGGCGGTGCGGCAGGAGGCACCGGCGGGGCCGGCCTCGCTGGTGGAGACCGTGCTGGCGGCCGATCCGGAGCGCCTGGCGTTGCTGACCGAGGCGGAGAGCGCGCCGCCGGAGCGGCTGGGCGCGATCCACGACCGGCTGCGCGCGATCGGCTCGGATGCGGCACCGGCGCGGGCGGCGGCGATCCTGTCGGGCCTGGGGTTCGATGATGCGGCGCAGGCGCGCGCGGTGGGTGAGTTCTCCGGCGGCTGGCGCATGCGGGTGGCGATCGCCGGGGCGTTGTTCGCCAATCCCGATTTGCTGCTGCTGGATGAGCCGACCAACCATCTCGATCTTGAAGCGACATTGTGGCTGGAGAATTGGCTCGCGCGCTTTCCCGGCGCCGCGCTGATTGTGTCGCACGACCGGGGGCTGCTCGATCGCGCGTGCGAGGCGATCGCGCATCTGGATCGCGGCAAGCTCTCGCTCACGCCCGGCGGATTCGCGGAATTCGTGCGCATCCGCACCGAGCAGGCGATGCAGCAGAATCGGGCCGCCGACAAGGTTGCTGCGCAGCGCGCGCATCTGCAGCAATTCGTCGATCGTTTCCGTGCCAAGGCGACGAAGGCGCGGCAGGCGCAGGCGCGCATCAAGGCGATGGAAAAATTGCCGGTGATCGAGTCGGTGATCGAGGACACGCCGGCGAAATTCGTCTTCCCCAAGGGGCCGCTGCTGCCGCCGCCGATGCTGACAATGGCGAAGGTGGCGGTGGGCTATGATGGGGTTGCCGTGCTGCGCGATCTCAGCCTGGCGATCGATCCTGAGGACCGCATCGCGCTGCTGGGTCCGAACGGGCGCGGCAAATCGACCTTTGCGAAATTATTGGCCGGGCGACTGGAGCCGATCACTGGCGATCTTTGGCGTTCGGGCAAATTGCGCGTCGGCTATTTCGCGCAGCACCAGGCGGATGAGCTGGTGGCGGCGGAGAGCCCGATCGATCATATGCAGCGCGCCTTGCCGCGCGCGACCTCGATCGAGGTGCGTGCGCAGCTGGCCCGTTTCGGGCTTGATGCGGATCGCGCGGAGACGCGGATCGATCAGCTGTCGGGTGGTGAGCGCGCGCGGCTGTTGCTGGCGCTGGCGACGCGGGATGCGCCGCAATTGCTGATTCTTGATGAGCCGACCAACCATCTCGATATCGATGCACGCGATGCGCTGGTGCGGGCGCTGGCCGAGTTCGAGGGCGCGGTGCTGCTGATCAGCCATGACCCACATCTGGTGGAGCTGGTGGCGGATCGGCTGTGGCTGGTGGATGGCGGCACGGTGAAGCCGTTTGACGGCGATCTCGACGGCTACAAGGAGCTTCTCGCCGAGCGGGCCCGGCCGCGCGCGGCGGCGAAGCAGGAGGCGAAGAAGGATGATCGCCGCGAGCGTGCGGAGGCGCGCGCCGCGCTCGCGCCGCTGCGCAAAAAGGCGCAGACCGCCGAGGCGCTGGTGGGCAAGCTCACCATCGAGGCGCAGAAGCTTGAGGCGAAGCTGGCCGACCCGAAGCTGTATGCCACCGGCCGCGCGGCTGATGTGACGGCGGCGACCACCGAACTCGCGGCGTTGCGTCGACAGATCGAGATGGCCGAGGAAGCCTGGCTGGAGGCCGCCGCCGCGTTGGAGGAGGCCGCCCTATAGCTGCGGCCGGACCACGATGTTGGTGAAACCTCCTGGCCTGGTCTTCACCAGATCCAACGCCTGCTGCACCTGATCGAGCGGGAAGGCGCGGGTTTCCCAGGCGCCGAGATCGATGATCCCCGCGCCGGCCATCTCCGCCATGATCTGGCCCTCCTGGGTGGTGAACCAGTTGGAGCCGCGGAACTCGGTGCATCGATTCATGAACTGGAAGGGGCTCAGCTGCAGTTTTTCGGTGAGCGCGCCGATATTCACCGCCACACCGCCATGTTTGAGGCCGTCGATCGCCGCCAGCGTGTGCTCCGCCGATGCTGCACGACCGGAACAATCGAGCAGCATGTCGGCGCCAACGCCCTCGGTGCGGGCGCGCACCCATTCGGGGATGTCGGCGTCGCCGAGCACCAATGTCGAGATACGATCGGGTGCGAGGGCGCGCAGGCGGGCGAGCACGTCGACATTGCGGCCGAAGCCCATGATGCGGGTGGCGCCCATGCCGAGGGCGAGCAATGTGGCGCCGACGCCGAGCGTGCCGGTGATGCCGTTGATGATCACCCAGCTGCCGACACCCACGCGCCCGGCGCGCAGGCCGGAGAAGGAGGTGCCGAGATAGCCAAAGCGCGCGGCCTGCTCGTGCGTGACGCTGTCGGGCAGTTTGACCAGGCGCTCGGGCGCGGCGGTGATGTATTCCGCGAAGCCGCCATAGGGATAATCGGCCAGCAGGCGCTGTGATGCGGGCACGTAGCCGAAATATCCCTGCAGTGCCCATTCGCTGCACAGCATCGGTTTGCCGGCCACGCAGTAATGGCAGGTGCGGCAGGACAGGAAGGGATTCACGTAGACGCGATCGCCGACCTTCGCGCCACGCGCGCGCGCGCCGAGCGCGACCACAACGCCTGAGGCGTCCAGCCCGACACTGGCTGGCAGCGGCGGGAGATGGTTCCACAGCGCACCGCTGAAGATCGCATTCATGTTGGGGATCACGCCGCAGGCTTCGACCCGCACCAGAACGTCGTCCGGCCGGGGCTCGGGGACCTCGATCTGGTCGATCCGCATGGGCTTGCCCGCCTCATGCAACCGTGCCGCCCGCATCAGCGTTGCCATCGCATCCTCCTTTTCGCGTTCTGGTTCCTTGCAGTTTGACTCATAATCCGTCGCACAGCTAGCGTCGCCACTTAAAGCCCGGCGCGTCGATCGGGCAGGGAGGACATAGGATGCGTGCACTTGCCCTGGGATGTGTTGTGGCATGTGGCCTGGCGTCGGCTCAGGCCGAGCCGGTTCGGATCGGCTTCGTGACGACCCTGAGCGGGCCGCAGGGGCTGCTCGGGGAGGAAATTCTCAACGGCTTCAAGCTTGGCCTGTCGGAGCATGGCGGCAAGCTTGGCGGCGCCGATGTGGTGCTGCTGCAGGGCGATGATCAGCTGAAGCCTGAGATTGCGCGGCAGCTCACCGAGCAGATGCTGGTGCGTGATCATGCCGATCTGATCACGGGTGTGTTGAATTCCTCGGTTCTGCTGGCGATCGCGCGGCCGGTGTTTGACGCAGGCAAAATTCTGATCAGCTCGAATGCCGGCCCCTCACAGCTTGCGGGCAGCCAGTGCAATGAGAACTTCTTCGATATTGCCGCGCAGAACGACGCCTCGCCGGAAGCGATGGGGCAATATCTGACGAAGAAGGGGGTGAAGCGGATCTTCCTGCTGGCGCCAAATTACCAGGCCGGCAAGGACAAGATGGCGGGCTTCAAGCGCAGCTTCCGCGGCGAGATTGTCGGCGAGGTCTATACGCCGTTCGATCAGCTTGATTATGCCGGGCCCATCGCGGAAATTCGTCGGGCCGCACCTGATGGGGTGTTCCAGTTTCTGCCCGGTGCGACGGGCATCGCGTTTCTCAAGCAGTGGCAGCAGAGCGGTGTGGACAAGACCGTGAAGCTTTTCACCGATCGTGGCGGGTTGGATGAGACGATGCTCGGCGCGGTGGGCGATGCCGCGGATGGAGCGCAGACCGCATCGTCCTGGAGCAACACTATGGTGAACGAACAGAACGCACAATTCGTTTCGGCTTATCAGGCGGCCTATCATCGGCTGCCCAGCCTGTATGCCGCACAGGGCTATGACACGGCGTTGCTGCTGAACGCCGCGATCGCGCGCAATGGTGGCAAGGCGGGTGATGCGGCGAGTCTGCGCGCGGCGTTGATGGCGGCGAACGCGCCCTCGGTGCGCGGGCATCCGATCAGCTTCGGGCCAAATCATTTTCCCGTCGACGACTATTATCTGATGACGGTGAGCCGCGCGGTGGATGGAACGCATCAGTTGGCGACGGGAGAGTTGATCGTCGCCAGGCAGCAGGACGCCTACGCGGCCCAGTGCAAGATGGCGAACTAAGCCGAGCTACTCGCGGGTGGCGTGGGACATGATGCCTTCGCCCTCGCGCAGCTTTCCGCCGTGCACCATGGGATAGGCGGGCCAGTGCTTCGGCGTGGCCCTGATGCATTGCTTGGGAATGATCGGCTCCACGCCGAGCGCCGCGGCGGCGTGCCAGCCCCAACGTGGGTCGTCCATGAAGCCGCGGCCGATGCAGGCGATGTCGCATGTTCCGGTCGCGATCAAATCTTCCGCCTGCTGCGGCGTGATGATCATGCCCACGGCCATGGTGGTGATGCCGACCTCGCGCTTGATGCGTTCGGCGAAGCCGGCCATGTAGCCGGGGCCGACCTGGGGCAACTTCATGCCGGGCGCGATGTTGCCAGCCGACGGCGTGATGTAGTCGATCCCGATATCGGCGAAGGCTTGCGCGTGCATGACGGCATCCGCGAGCGTGATGCCGCCGTCGTTCCAATCCTCGCCGGTGATGCGCACGCCCATCGGCTTGTGCTCGGGCCAGGCGGCGCGCATCGCGCGGGCAACCTCAAGCGGGAATTGCATGCGCGCTTCGGCACTGCCGCCATAGCGGTCGGTGCGATGGTTGGTGAGCGGTGAGAGAAATTCGTGCAGCAGATAGCCGTGCGCTGCGTGGATCTCGATGAGGTCGAACCCGCAGCGGTCCGCGCGCCGTGTGCTTTCCACGAACTGGTGCAGCACTTTGGCGAGGCCGGCGGCGTCGAGCGCCAGGGGGACGGGCCAGCCATCCGCGTAGGCCTGCGCGGAGGGGCCTTCAACATCCCAGCCGCCTTCGGCGATTGGCAGCACATTGCCCTTGTGCAGATCCCATGTCGGCCGGTTCGAGGCCTTGCGACCGGCGTGGCAGAGCTGGATGCCGATTGGCGTATCTGAGTAGGTGCCGATGTCAGAACGAAGTTTCGTGAGTGCCGCCTCGTTCGCGTCGGAATACAGGCCGAGGCAGCCTGGCGTGATGCGGCCGATGTCGCTGACCCCGGTGGCCTCCATGATCACGAGGCCGGCGCCGGAGACGGCGAAGCCGCCGACATGCTGCCAGTGCCAGGGCTGCGCCGTGCCCTCGACCGCGCTGAACTGGCAGAGCGGCGAGACGACGATGCGGTTGGGCAATGTGAGGCCGCGCAGCGCGATGGTGGAGAAGAGCTGGCTCATGGGCGATGTCCGATCGTGCGGTGCGGGCGTGGCTATTCGGCCTTGAGCCCCATCAGATTGGCGAGCAGGTTGCGTTGGATCTGCGAGGTGCCGGCGGCGATGGTGGCGGCACGGGAATCGCGGAAATGGCGCTGCATGTCGAATTCCATGTTGTAGCCGAAGCCGCCCATGATCTGCATGCCCATGTTGGCCACCTTCACATAGGTTTCGGATGTGTAGAGCTTGGCCATGGTGATTTCGCGAATCGCGTTCTGCCCGGAGGCGACCATCCAGGCGGCCCGCCACATCAGGCTGCGGCCGGCTTCGACCTCGGTGTCCATGTCCGCCAGCATGTGGCCGATGACCTGGTTGCTGCCGATCGGCCGGCCGAACTGCTTGCGGTCTTTCGCATATTGGATGACGAGATCGAGCACGGCCTGCGCCGCACCGACATTGCCCGCCGAGGAGACCGCGCGCTCCACCTGCAGTCCGGCAAGAACGCAGTCCCAGCCTTTGTTCAGGCCGCCCACCAGGCGATTGGCGGGGATGCGCACATTGTCAAAGATCAGCTGGTAGGTGCCGGTGGCGCGGCGGCCGAGCATGTCGAGCTTGCGCATGGTGAGGCCAGGGGTGTCGTTGTCGACCAGGAACAGCGACATGCCCTTGCGGATGTTTTCCGCCGGGTTGGTCTTCACGTAGACATTGATGACGTTGTTTTTCGCACCCGCGGTGGAGGCCCAGATCTTTTCGCCATTGAGAACGAAATGATCACCGTCCTGCACTGCCGTTGTGCGGATGGCGCTGAGATCCGAGCCGGCATCCGGTTCGGACATCGAGATCGAGAATTTGCTTTCGCCACTGATCAGGCGTGGCAGCCAATAGGCGCGCTGCTCCTCGGTGGCTTTGCGCATCATGTTGAGGC
>CAIVDX010000098.1 GCA_903904805.1 uncultured Rhodospirillales bacterium | reverse complement strand
AGCCCCCTGGCCTTCCAGCCCTTCCTGAGCTACCCACCCCACATGTCCACTGACCTACATTTCGCCTGCACCGGCTGCGGCAAGTGCTGCGACGCGCCACCGACGGTGACGATCTCTGAGGCGCTCGGCCTGTATCGGGATTTCGTGCTCACCGTCCGTCTGGCCGGGCCGATCGCCGATGCGGCGATGCCGGCCGAGCATCCTGCTGTGGTCGCCTATCGCTCACAGAGCGCGCATCTGCTGGCGCGGGGCGCGGAGCGGTTCGATCTGCGGGTCGAGGGCCGGCATTTCGAGGCGACACTCAATATATATGGCGGCGCGGTGCGGGCCGGGGTGGATGATCCCTGCGCGCAGCTGCAGCCGGATGGGTTGTGCGGCATCTATGAGCGGCGGCCGCAGCGCTGCCGCACCGTGCCGTTCGATTATTGGCTGCCGGAGGGCAGCGCGGTGGCGAACGGGTCGGACCGGCTGACCGCGGCGATCAAGCGCGGCTGGCTGTGCGATGTGTCGCCGGATGCGCCGGTCGTGGCGGTGCTGGGTGAGGCGCCGGCCTTCGCGCCGGGGCCCTATGGCGTGGCCTATGCGGATGCGCTGGAGCTGATGGAGCGGCAGGGTCCGGCGCTGGGGCTAATCTCGCATGCCTTCGTCGAGGAGCTGAACCGCGATCCGGCGGTGGTGAAGTCCGTGATCTCCGCGCTGGCGATGGGCCAGGCGGTGGATTTCTCCTTCCTGCGCCTGCTGCAGGGCCTGGATGTGATGGCCAGGGGCATCGCGGCGGATGGCTGGGTGGTCGGCGGCGCGCCGATCGCGCCGGGGCATCGGGCGCTGCTGGAGGCGCTGCCGCCGATCGCGGCGTTTCTCGACGGCCAGATTCCGCTGATCCAGGCGGCGATCGCACTCAATCTGCAGCGCAAACGCCCGGCGGATCGGCCATTGACCGAGCGTCTGCGCGCGCTGCTGACGGAATATACCGCGCTGCGTGCAACGATCTGATTGTGCTCGGCCAGGCGAAACTGTGGTGCGCTCCCTTGAAAGCCGGGCGACCATCCGATAATGCCTCACCATGCGTCACTGCACTGCAGCGTACGCGCTCGGACATGGGATAAGACGAACATGACGGTATTCAAGCGGCTCCGCGCCGCGCGCGTGGCGGGTTCCCTCAACGCGGCGATTTTCTCACTTCTTGCTTTCCTGTTCGCCGCTCCCGGTGGCGCCCAGGCGCAGACGCCGCGGCCCTGGCAGATGGGCATGCAGGCGCCGCACAGCCCGGTGATGGAGCGCATCGAGAGCCTGCACACGATGGTGCTGTGGATCATCACGGTGATCACCATCTTCGTCGCCGGCCTGCTCTGCTGGGTGATGTTCCGCTACAGCGCCAAGCGCAATCCGGTGCCGGGCCGCTGGGCGCACAACACCACCGTCGAGGTTCTCTGGACGGTGCTGCCGGTGCTGATCCTGGTGGTGATCGCCATCCCCTCGTTCCGTCTGGTGTATTTCGAGGATCGCACCTTCGAGCCGGACATGACGGTGAAAGTCACCGGCCATCAATGGTATTGGGAATACACCTACCCCGACTCCGCCAATCTGGATTTCACCAGCTACATGGTGCCGGATGACGAGCTGAAGGCCGGCCAGCTGCGCCTGCTGGATGTGAACAACCAGATGGTGGTTCCCGCCGGCAAGAACATCCGCATCCTGACCACCTCGGGCGATGTGATCCACAGTTTCTATATCCCCTCGCTGGGTGTGCAGCGCTACGCGATCCCCGGCCGCATCATCGAGACCTGGTTCAAGGTCGACGAGCCCGGCACCTATTATGGTGAGTGCAACCAGATCTGCGGCGAGAATCACAGCCGCATGCCGATCTCGATCAAGGCCGTGACGCCCGCCGAGTTCACCGCCTGGCTGGCTGACGCGAAGACGAAATTCTCGTCGAACGACAGCGCTGCCCGCCCGATCTACGCCACAAACGACCGCTGAGCCGGAGACCGGGCAGCCCCCCGGACCGGAAAAGGAGCACGACAGATGAGTGCAACGACACACGACCACGCCCACGATGATGCGCACGGGCATGATCATCACGATCACAAGCCCGGCTTCGTGCAGCGCTGGCTGTTCAGCACGAACCACAAGGACATCGGCTCGCTCTATCTGATCTTCGCGGTGATCGGCGCCCTGTCCGGCGGCGTGCTGTCGATCATCATGCGCGCGCAGCTGGCCTCGCCGGGCAATCACATCATCACCACCGGCCAGGAATGGAACACCATCATCACCGCCCACGGGCTGCTGATGATCTTCTTCGCGGTGAGGCCCGCGGTGATCGGCGGCTTCGGCAACTGGTTCGTGCCGCTGATGATCGGCGCGCCGGACATGGCGTTCCCGCGCCTGAACAATATCAGCTTCTGGCTGCTGGTGCCGGCCTACGCGCTGATCATGACCGGCCTGCTGATGGGCGAGTCCGGCTCGGGCTGGACGCTGTATCCGCCGCTGTCGAACAGCCAGTATGAGCCGGGCATGGGCATGGATCTCACCCTGTTCGCGCTGCATCTGGCCGGCGCGAGCTCGCTGCTGGGCGCGATCAACTTCATCACCACCATCTTCAATATGCGCGCCCCGGGCATGACGCTGCACAAGATGCCGCTGTTCGTGTGGGGCACGCTGGTGACGGCGTTCCTGCTGCTGCTGTCGGTGCCGGTGCTGGCGGGCGCGATCACCATGCTGATCACCGACCGCAACTTCAACACGGCGTTCT
>CAIVDX010000097.1 GCA_903904805.1 uncultured Rhodospirillales bacterium | reverse complement strand
GGCAGCATCGCGCTGGCGAACGCGCTCATCGCCTGCCTGACCCATCATGGCGCCGAATTCCGCAAGGACACACCGGTCGCCAAGGTGCTCACCTCCGGTGGCCGCGCGGTCGGGGTGCGCCTGGCCAGCGGCGAGGAGATCCGCGCCCGCACTGCGGTGATCGGCCAGATCCATCCCTGGCTGCTCGGCGAGATGGTCGATGGGCTCGATCCGCAGGTGGCGGGCACCGCGCGCACCACCCAGCCGGCGAGCTTCTCCATCATGGCGGCGCATTTCGCGCTGCGCGAACCGCCGATCTTCAAGGCGGGCGCCGAGGCGGGCAGGGTGGCACTGGTGAATTTCGCCCCCGCCACGCTGGAAGGCTATATGCGGCTGTTTGACGATATGCGCTACGGCGACCTGCCCGGCCGGCCGATCCTGGCCGCGCACAACAACGCGCAATGGGACCCTTCGCGCGCCCCACCCGGCGGTGCGGCGCTCACCGTCTATGGCTTCGGGCCCTATCGGCTGCGCGAGGGCGGCGCGGACGCCTGGGACAGCCGCAAGGCCGAACTCGGCGCGTGGCTGCGCGGCCGCCTCGCGCAATTCTGCACCAACCTCGATGACGGCAACATCATCGCCTGGCAGTTCCAAAGCCCGCCCGACATGGCCCGCCACTCGCCGACCTTCCAGAACGGTGATGTCGGCGGTGTCGGCAAGTTCTTTTTCCAGATCGGCGGCCATCGGCCGACACCGGAACTCGCGCAGTACGGGGTGCCCGGTGTCGAGCGGCTCTATCTCGCCGGCACCTTCATGCACCCGCCCGGCGGCGTGACCGGCGGCGGGCGCGCCACCGCGATCCGCATCTGCGGTGATCTGAACATCGATTTTGACGCGCTGTGCGAGCCCGCCCGATGAAGCTCTACACCCCGGAAAAGACGGTGCTGATGGAGATCACCGCGGTGAAGCCCCACCCGGACGGGCTGCAGATCGAGGGCAAGATCATGGGCGCGATGCCGATGAAGGCGATCCTGCGGCCGGAGGAGATGCGATCGGCCTTCAAGCTGCTGAATGTCTCGCTGGTGATCTCAGCGCTCGGCATGCTGCTGCGCGGCAAGACCAGGTCCGCACCGCCGCGCTGAGGGCCTGCAGCCTCGCCGCACTTCAAATCCGCCGGTCCGTGTGGCTATGCTGCGGGCGAACAGCAAGAGGTCCCGATGCTCACCACCCAGCAGGCCACGTTGCGTCATTTCTTTCATGCGGTGATGCCGCTTGATCTGCTCAAGGACGGGCCGAAGCCGTTCCGGCTGATGGGCCAGAATATCGTTTTATTCCTCGATGCCGAGGGCGCCCCGCAGGCGCTGGAGGATCGCTGCTGCCATCGCACCGCCAGGCTCTCCAAAGGCTGGATGAATGGCGGCCAGCTGGTCTGCGGCTATCATGGCTGGGAATATGATGGCACCGGCCAGGTGGTCCGCATCCCGCAATTCGAGCCGGGCGCGCGCCTGCCGGATTACCGGGTGAGGTCGTTTCATTGCGAGGCCAAATACGGCTATGCCTGGGTCGCGCTCGATGCGCCGATCAGGCCGATCTTCGATATTCCCGAGGAAGGCAAGCCAGGCTGGCGCCGCATCCATCAATTCTATGAGCGCTGGGACTGCGCGGCGATGCGGCTGATGGAAAACAGCTTCGACAACGCGCATTTCTCCTTTGTGCACAAAGGCACGTTCGGCAACATGCAGAAGCCGCATCCCGGCCGCTACAACATCGCCGAGACCGACTACGGATTTCACGCCGAGGCGATGACGCACGCCAACAACCCGCCCGACGGCCATCGCGTCTCCGGCTGCACCGATCCCGAGATCGATCGCTATCTGCGCAGCGACTGGTATCTGCCCTTCGGACGCCGCTTCGATATGGAATATCCCTCAGGCATTCATCACATCC
>CAIVDX010000096.1 GCA_903904805.1 uncultured Rhodospirillales bacterium | reverse complement strand
CCCCGCCGCAGCCGGCCGCGGTTGCCGCTCCGGGCGGCGGGCCCGGCCTGGTGTGGGTGAACTCCGATTCGAAGGCCTATCACTGCTCGACCAGCCGCTGGTACGGCAAGACCAAGGTCGGGTCCTACATGACCGAGGCCGCAGCGAAGGCGGCCGGCAATCATGGGCCGAAAAAGGGCTGCGGCGCCGCTTAAGCGCTATGTGTGGTGGGCGATCGGTCGGCCCGCGCCGGCCGGTCGCCTTGGCAGACTATCTCAGCGGCGCGGGCGTGCCGAGATAGGCACGGGAGGCCTGCCAGAGTGCGCTGGTGTAGGCGCGGGTGGGGTGTTTCTCGATGATCGGTGCGGTTTTCGACAGCATCATCAGTGACACCGCCGCCTCGTAGCTGTCCGGCCTGAGATACATCAGCGGGGTTTTGCCGTCGCTGACCAGCTTCTCGTATTCGAGCAGCGTGCGGGTTTGTTCCGCGGCATTTTCGTGGCCGGTGATATCGTATCCCATCACCACCCGTACCGCCTCGGCCTGATGGCCAAGCACCCAGATCCAGCCGCGGGTGGTGGCACCGATGAAGCGGGCGATGCGGTCGGCGAAGGCTGGGCTGTCCAGCTTGCGGTCCGAGACATAGACGCCGTCCTCCGGCATGCCCACGCCCTCGGCGGCGAAGTCGAACAGGGTGATGTCCTCCGGGCTGAGGCCGCCATCGAGCACGCTCCAGAAGCCGGCATAGCTCAGGGCGGAGATGCAATGGGCGCGGCCATTGAACAGGTCGCTCACCCCATCGCCCTGGTTGACCAGCTTCACGCCGAGGGTGCGACCATCGGAGGGGATCTGCAGCTTGGCGAGCAACTGGCGCAGCGGCAGGTCCATGCCGTTCGGCCATACCGCCAGGGTGTGGCCGGCGAAGTCGCGGGTGCTGGAGATCTTGGCGTCGCGCCGGCAGACCAGCTGTAGGGCGGAGGTCTGCTGGATCTGCGCGACATTGACCATCGGCACGCCATGCTCGCGTGCGTTCAACGCCTCGGCCAGCCAGTCGATGGCGATGTCGGCCTCGCCGGATTTGATCGCGGCGGATGGGCGCAGGTTGGGGCCGCCGGGGAGCAGCGACACCTCAAGATGCGCCTCGCGATAAAATCCCTTGTCGCGGGCGGCGAGGATGCCGGCGACGCGGGCGTCGGGGCGCCAGTTCAGCTGTACGGTGAGATGGTCGTCCGCCGCGCGCACGTGCGGCGGGGCGAACATGCTCAGCACGATCAGGGCTGGGGCGAGCCAGCGTTGGCGCATCGTTGGGACTCCGGCGTTTGCCAGATACCTGCCGGCTGGCGCGCGCGCTGGCAAGGCGCGGCCGGTTCAGCCGTGCGGCGGCGCGGCGGTGTGGGTGGCGAGCACCGCGTCGGGGCCGGCATCGACCTCGACGAGGCGGACCTCGTAGCCCCAGAGCGTGGCGAGGTGGCGCAGGCAGAGCTGGGCGTCGCGCGGGTGCAGCAGATTGCCGGGTTTGCCACGATGTTCGAGCAGCAATTTGCGGTCACCGGCGAGATCGGCATCGACCACCTGGATATCGGGCTCCAATTCCGCCGGGTCGTAGCTGCGCGCCAGCGTGCGGCGGATCTCGCGATAGCCTTCCTCATCATGGATGGCATCGACCAGCAGCGAGGGGTCGGACATGTCATCATGCAGGCGGAACATCTTGAAGCGGCGGATCACCGCGGGCGAAAGATACTGAAGGATAAAGCTTTCATCGCGGAAATTCGCCCAGGAGTGGCGTAGCGTTCCGTATGGGTCGCCATTGCCGGCGAAGTCGGGGAACCATGCGCGGTCTTCCTCGGTGGGATCGGTGCAGATGCGCTCGATATCGGTCATGATGGCGTAGCCGAGCGCGTAGGGGTTGAAGCTGCTCCCACCCTGGTCGAACCCGGGCTGGGTGATGACGTTGGCGGTGGAGGCGATCACCTCGAGGAAGGCGGCGTCGTTGATCTGCCCCTTTTCGTGCAGACGCGTCATGATGCGCTGGTGCACCCAGGTGGCACAGCCCTCGTTCATCATCTTGGCCTGGGGCTGCGGGTAGAAATATTGCGCGATCATGCGCACGATGCGCACGATCTCGCGCTCCCAGCCGGCCAGGCGGGGCGACATTTTCTCGACGAAATAGAGCAGGTTTTCTTCCGGCAGGCCCATGCGCGCGCGGCGGGCGGCCACCGGATCGGCGGAGGCCGTGGTGGCGGGGCGCGGCACGGTGCGCCAGAGATCGTTGTAGTTGCTCTCGTCATATTCGCGGCGTTCGCGGTCGCGGCGTTGTTCGGCTTTCAGATCCATCGGGCGGCGGCCGGCATGGCGGTGCACGCCGTGGCGTTGCAGCGCGTGGGCAGCATCGATGATGCGCTCGACCGCAGCGATGCCGTGCTCATCCTCGCATTTGGCGATGTAGGATTTGGCAAATTCAAGATAGTCGAGAATGGCCGATGGTTCGGTCCATTGCCGGAACAGATGGTTGTTCTTGAAGAAATGGTTGTGGCCGAAGGCGGCGTGGGCGATCACCAGTGCCTGCATGGTGGCCGAGTTTTCCTCCATCAGATAGGAGATGCAGGGGTTGGAGTTGATCACCACCTCATAGGCGAGGCTCGAATGGCCGCCTTTGTAGTTGTGTTCGTGCTGCACGAAGCGTTTGCCGAACGACCAGTGCCGGTAGGTGAGCGGCATGCCGTGCGCGGTGTAGACATCGAGCATCTGCTCGGCGGT
>CAIVDX010000095.1 GCA_903904805.1 uncultured Rhodospirillales bacterium | reverse complement strand
GTATTATCGCCTTGCGGTGGTGCCGCTGAAGGCCGCGGCCCTGCGCGACCGGCGCGAGGATATTCCGGCGCTGGCGCGGCATTTTCTGGCACGTTCGGCGGAGAGCGCGGGGATGCCGACGCGCGAGCTGTCGGCCGATGCGCTGGCGGCGTTGCAGACGCATGATTGGCCGGGCAATGTGCGCCAGCTGCGCAATCTGATGGACTGGCTGCTGATCATGGCGCCGGGCGGGCCGGCCGATCCGATCCGCGCGGACATGCTGCCGCCGGAGATCGCCAATGGTGCGCCGGCTCTGCTGCAGTTCGATCCCACCGCGGATGTGATGAGCCTGCCGCTGCGCGAGGCGCGCGATCTGTTCGAGACGCAGTATCTGCAGGCGCAGCTGTTGCGGTTTTCGGGCAATATCTCGCGCACCGCGGGGTTCGTGGGCATGGAGCGCAGCGCGCTGCATCGCAAGCTCAAGCAGCTCGGCGTGAACACCGACGAGCGCGCGAGCAGCCTCTAGACGAGTAAATCCATGTCTCGCATTGCCTATGTTGACGGTCGCTATGTGCCGCATCGCCACGCCCAGGTGCATATCGAGGATCGCGGCTATCAGTTCGCCGATGGTGTGTATGAGGTGATCCTGCTGCTCGGCGGGCGGCCGATCGATGCGGATCTGCATCTGGCGCGGCTGGCGCGCAGCCTGGGCGCGCTGCGCATCGCAGCGCCGGTGGGGCAGGCGGCGTTGCTGCACATCATTGATCAGCTGGTGCGGCGCAACCGGCTGCGTGACGGGCTGGTGTATCTGCAGGTGAGCCGCGGTGTGGCGCGGCGGGATCATGCGTTTCCGAAGGGCGATGTGAAGCCGGTGCTGGTGCTGACCGCACGGCGCATTCCGCCCTTTCCCGCCAGCCTCGATGGCTGGACCGCCACCGCCATCACCGCGCCGGATGAGCGCTGGGCGCGCTGCGACATCAAGTCGATCAGCCTGCTGCCGAATATTCTGGCGCGTCAGGCCGCGCGTGAGGCGGGGGCGACCGAGGCGATCCTGTATACGCCGGACGGGATGGTGACCGAGGGGGCGGCGACGAATATCTGGATCGTCGATCGCGATGGTGTGCTGCGCACCCATCCGCTCGATCATGCGATCCTGCCGGGCTGCACGCGCGCGGCGTTGCTGCGGCTGCTGGAGAGCTCCAACATCGCGCACCAGGAGCGCGCTTTCAGCCTCGATGAGCTGAGATCGGCGCGTGAGGTGCTGCTGAGCAGTGCCACCAGCTATGTCAAACCCATCCTCGCGGTGGACGGGGTGGCGGTGGGCGAGGGGCGGGTGGGGCCGGTCGCGCAACTTCTGTTCGATCTGTTCGCCGCGCACGTGCGGGAAACGGCGGCGGTCGACACCAAATTGTAAGATAACTGTGATTTACGCTGCAGTGCAGCATTTGCTTGTCTCGGCGCCACGGATCGCTACATTGGTGCTGTGGGTTGAGTCAGGTGCCACGCCGGGCCGGCCCTACCAAGACCAAAAAAAACATACAGCCAGTAAAGGATCATACCGTGGCCAATGAAAAAGCTCAGAACGTTCAGGACGTTTTCCTGAACCATGTCCGCAAGTCGAAGACGCCCGTCACCGTTTTCCTGGTGAATGGCGTGAAGCTGCAGGGCATCATCACCTGGTTCGACAATTTCTCGGTGCTGCTGCGCCGCGATGGTCATACCCAGCTGGTCTACAAGCACGCGATCTCCACCGTGATGCCGGGCGCGCCGATTCAGCTGTTTGACGCCACCAAGGTCGAGGCGGCGACGGCGGGTCTGCGGGAGACCACGACTGCCGAGTAAGCCCGTTGGTGACTGAAAGCTCGGCGACGGACGCGGCCCCGACGCGGGCTGCGGTGATCCTGCCCTGGGAGAAGCTCTCGGGCGAGCATGCCGACACCAAGCGTGCCGCTGACGCGCGGCTGGCCGAGGCTGTCGGTCTGGCCGCATCGATCGGGCTGGTGGTGGTGCATACCGCCATTCTGCCGCTGCGCGCGCGCCGGCCGGCCACGTTGCTGGGGCCCGGCCAGGTGGAGGAGCAGCACAAGCTGCTGGAGGAGGCCGGCGTCACGCTGGTGATTGTCGATGCCGCCTTGTCGCCGGTGCAGCAGCGCAATCTGGAAAAAGCCTGGAACTGCAAGGTGATCGACCGCACCGGTCTGATCCTGGATATTTTCGGCGAACGGGCGGCCACCTCGGAAGGCGCGCTGCAGGTGGAGCTGGCGCATCTGGATTATCAGCGCTCGCGGCTGGTGCGGTCATGGACCCATCTGGAGCGGCAGCGCGGCGGCTTCGGCTTCCTTGGCGGGCCGGGCGAGACGCAGATCGAGGCGGATCGGCGGCTGATCGGCGATCGCATCGCGCGGCTGAAGAAGGAGCTGGAGCAGGTGCGGCGCACGCGCGATCTGCATCGGCGCACCCGCAAGCGGACGCCGTTCCCGGTGGTGGCCCTGGTGGGCTACACCAATGCCGGCAAATCCACATTGTTCAACGCGCTGACCGGGGCCACGGTGGTGGCGCGCGACCAGCTGTTTGCGACGCTGGACCCGACCATGCGCGGGCTGACGCTGCCGTCGGGACGGCGGGTGATCCTGTCGGACACGGTGGGGTTCATCTCCGAACTGCCGACCGAGCTGGTGGCGGCCTTCCGTGCGACGCTGGAGGAGGTGGCGGAGGCCGACATCATCCTGCATGTGCGTGATGCCGCCCATCCCGACAGCGGGGCGCAGCGGGCCGATGTGATCGCGGTGCTGGACGGGCTCGCCGCCGATGGGGTGCTGGCGGAGGATTGGCCGGCGCACAGCATCGAGGTGCTGAACAAGGCGGATCTGTTGGGCGGGGTGGAGCAGGTGAGCGTGCGTGGCACGTCGGTGGCTGTCTCCGCGATGTCGGGCGAGGGGCTGGACCGGCTGGCGGCGGTGATCGATGAGCGCATCGCCGCGGGGATGGAAATCGCCACCTATGACATCGCGCCCTCGGATGGGGCGCGGCTGGCCTGGCTCTACAGCCATGGCGAGGTGATCGGGCGCGACGATGGCGAGACCGCGATCAATGTGCGGGTGCGGCTGCTGCCGGCGGATCGCGCCCGCTTTGAGCGGCCGGATGGGGTGGGATCGGCATGATGCTGCGGCAGGCCGATCTGATCGCCATCACCGAACTGCTGGCGGGCGTGGCGCGGGCGGAGATCATGCCGCGCTTTCGCCGGCTGGGCCCGGGCGATATTCGCGCCAAATCCAGTGTGCTGGATGTGGTGACCGATGCCGACACGCAGGCGGAGATCGCCATTTCAGCCGGACTGCGGGCGATGTTTCCCGGCTGCGTGCTGGTGGGCGAGGAGGCGGCGGCGGCGGATGGCTCGATCCTGGGGCTGCTGGGCGACGCGGACCTGGCCTTCACCATCGATCCGGTGGATGGCACGGCGAATTTCGCCGCCGGGATGCCGCTGTTCGGCTCGATGGTGTCGGCGGTGCGGCGGGGCGAGGTGATCGCCTGCGTGATCCATGACCCGATCACCGGCGAGACGCTGGGCGCGCTGCGCGGCGAGGGGGCCTGGGCGCGGGCGGCCAATGGCGGCACGCAGAGCCTCCAGGTCTCCAGTCCCAAGCCTGTGGGCGAGCTGACCGGGCTGGCGGGCTGGCGCTATTTCGCCCCGGCGCGGCGCGACCGGGTGTTGCAGGGCTTTCCCGCGGTGGCGCAGATCTGCGATTTTCGCTGTGCGGCGCATGCCTATCGGCTGGTGGCGTTGGGCTCGTGCGATTTTCTGCTGTTCAATCGGCTGCTGCCCTGGGACCATGCGCCGGGCTGGCTGCTGCACCGCGAGGCCGGCGGCTATTCCGCCATTCTGGATGGTCGGCCCTACAGCCCGACGATCCATACCGGCGGGATGATCTGCGCGCCCGATCGCGAAAGCTGGCTGGCGCTGCATGAGGCGTTGATCGGGCAGAGCTAGCGGGGCGACCTATTCGGCGCGTTTGACCTGGCGCCAGGCGTCTTCCATGTCGGCGAGGCTCGTCTCCGCGGGTGTGCGGCCTTGCGCGGCGAGGATGGCTTCCACGCCGGCGAAGCGACGGGAGAATTTACGGTTGGCGGCGCGCAGGCTCTCCTCCGGGTCGAGCTTCAGCTTGCGGGCGAGATTCACCACCACGAACAGGATGTCGCCGAGTTCGTCGGCCAGACGCGCGGGATCGGCCTCGGGGAGTTCGGCGCGCAGTTCGGCGACCTCCTCGGCGAGTTTGTCGAGCACCGCCTCGGCGTCGGGCCAGTCAAAGCCGACTCGGGCGGCGCGTTTGGAGATTTTCTCGGCGCGGGTGAGGGCGGGCAGGGCGGGGGGGATGCCGTCCAGCGTGCCGGATTGCTGCCTGGCGGCGCGTTCGGCGGCTTTTTGCGCCTCCCAGGCGACGGTCTGGCGGGAGGCGTCGCGCAGTTCGGCGTCGCCGAAGACATGCGGGTGGCGGCGGATCATCTTGTCGGTGATGGCGGCGGCGATGTCGGCGAAGTCGAAGCGGTGCTCCTCCTCGGCCATGCGGGCGTGATAGACCACCTGGAAGAGCAGGTCGCCGAGTTCCTCGGGCAGGGCGGCGAAATCGGCCTGCGCGATGGCGTCGGCCACCTCATAGGCCTCCTCGATCGTGTAGGGGGCGATGGTGGCGAAGCTCTGCACCTGGTCCCACGGGCAGCCGGTGAGCGGGTCGCGCAGCCGGGCCATCACCGAGAGCAATCGGGCGATCTGGGCCTGCGCGGCGACTGTGCGTGGGTCGAGGCTGTCGGCTGGCATATGGCGGTCCTTCTGGCGGGGCAGGGCGGGGCTGGACGCTGCGGGTGGGGGCGAGCCTAGCCATCGCGGCCGGGTGACTCCAGCCCGCGGGATGTTGAAATCGTCGTCGAAAAGATATGGATTTCCAGCCATCGGCCGTGCCAGACTTTGGGCGCGGAGGAACAACGCCAAGGCATCCAACCCGACCCGTCACCGGGCCGGCAACCCTTTTCGCGGGAGTTCCCCATGCCTGACCATGTGATGACCGATCCGGCCACCGATCCCGGCTTCTGCCATGTCGGCCCGAATGACACGCCCTGGCGCGGCGAAGGTCTGCGCGACTTTTTCCTCTATCGCGATCTCGGCATCGCGGCTGCGACCGGCGGCAAGGTGCTGGCGCAGCTGGTGATCGCCAATTCGGCGCCGGAATTCGGCACCGGCTGGCATCAGCACAAGGTGGATTTCCACATCGTCATCATGCTCAAGGGCTGGGCACGGTTCATGTATGAGGACAAGGAACATTTGGTGGCCGCGGGCGACTGCGTGCATCAGCGGCCGGGCATCACCCATTACCTGTTCGATTATTCGCCGGATATGGAATATCTCGAGGTGGTGTCACCGGCGGATTTTGAGACGATCGAGGTGGAGGGGCCCTGTGCGGTGCCGGCCCCTCAGCCGTGGCCTGCAACGTAACGGCGAGCGCTTCTTTTTGGGAAAAAGGAAGCCACACGCTTTTGGGCCTGTTGGGTTCGCCGGTGCGAAAGGGCTAGAATTCCACTTCTAGTTCGGCAACTTCGGCGACTTCCGCGGCCGCGTCGTTGGTCCAGCTGATCAGGTCGGGCATCGCCAGCGTGCGGTCGCAATAGGCCGCTGAGGCGGGATCGATCTTCACGTCGTAGGTGACGAACCTGGTGCAGACGGGGGCATACATCGCATCGGCGATCGAGGGCTTGGCACCGTAGAGCCAGGGGCCGCCCCAGCTGTCGAAGCAGGTGCGCCAGATTTCGGTGACGCGCTCGATGTCGCCGCGCACCGCCGACCAGAGCGGAAAGTTGGTGCGCCTGGCACGCAGATTCATCGGCAGGGCGGAGCGCAGCGCGGTGAAGCCAGAATGCATCTCGCCCGAAATGGAGCGGCAGTTGGCGCGCGCGACCGGGTCCTTGGGCAGCATGCCGGCCTTCGGGAAGGTCTCGTTCAGATATTCGGCGATCGCCAGCGTGTCCCACAGCTCGACATCCTTGTGCAGCAGCCGCGGCAGGCGGATCGAGGAGGTGCGCATCATCAGCTCGTCCCGCGCCACCGCGTCGTCGGGGTCGACGATGCGGACCTCGACATCGAGACCGGCGAGCCGGGTCAGCAGCCAGCCGCGCAGCGACCAGCTGGAATAATTGCGGCTGCTGATGATCAGAACGGCGTCCGACATGACCGGGGCTCCGGGTTGGGCGAGGGGAGGGTGTTGGTCTTTGACAACTTTATTCTATGCCGGTGGCCTGCAATTGTCGCGCCATCCCGCGACACTGCGCGGTTGACCGAATCCTCATTGTTGCCTGCTCAGTTGGCCCATAGCATGCATTGAGACGATCGTGTTGAAGGTTTCGCTCACCGCTCTCGGGGGCGGGCCTGCACTGGCTCGGGGATGTCGCGACCGATGCTCTACGAGATGTATCAGACACTGCATGACTGGTCCGGGCAGGTGAGGGCGGTCTCCTCGCTCGCCGGCCGCTGGCTGGATACGCCGTGGCTGAGCAATCCGTGGGGCACCGCGATGTTGCGGCAGGGCGGGCTGGCCTCGGCATTCGGCGCCAATGCGCTGCCATGGGAGAGCGAGAGCATCGAGACCATGCGGCGCTCGCTCGCCGCCTGCCAGCTGATCGCCGAGACCGGCGTGACGCATACGCGCCCAGCCTGGGAGATCGACAGCGTGATGTCGGGCAACCGCGACTATGCGGTGGTCGAGGAGGTGGTGGCGAGCACGCCCTTCGCCACGCTGCGGCGCTTCGCCAAGCCGGATCATGCGCCGCAGCCGAAGATCCTGGTGGTGGCGCCGATGAGCGGGCATTTCGCCACGCTGCTGCGCAACACGGTGAAGGTGCTGCTGGTCGACCATGATGTGCATGTGACCGACTGGCACAATGCGCGCGACATTCCGCTGGCCGCCGGGCGGTTCGATTTCGACAGCTTTGTCGAGACGGTGATGGAGTTTCTGCGCGCGCTGGGGCCGGATGGGCATGTGCTCGCGGTGTGTCAGCCGGCAGCGGCGGTGCTGGCGGCGGTGGCGCTGATGGCGGCGCAGAAGGATCGGCTCACGCCGCGCAGCATGACGCTGATGGCCGGGCCGGTGGACACCAGGCTGAACCCCACCGAGGTGGACAAGCTCGCCACCTCCAAGCCGATGAGCTGGTTCGAGCGCAATCTGATCGGCACTGTGCCGCCGGGCTTTCCGGGGTCGGGGCGCAAGGTGTATCCGGGATTTGTGCAGTTGCTCTCTTTCATGGCGATGAATCTGGATCGCCATACGCGCGCGCATATGCGGCAATGGGAAAATCTGGCGAAGGGCGACATGGTGGCCGCCGAGACGCACCGCAAATTCTACGACGAGTATTTCGCGGTGATGGATCTGCCGGCGGAATTCTATCTGGAGACC
>CAIVDX010000094.1 GCA_903904805.1 uncultured Rhodospirillales bacterium | reverse complement strand
GCCATCATCGGCGAGATCGGGACGGATGGAGCCACGGGCTGCGTGATCGAATATGCAGGCTCGGCGATTCGCGCGCTCTCGATGGAAGGCCGCATGACGGTCTGCAACATGAGCATCGAGGCCGGCGCACGCGCGGGCATGATCGCTCCGGACGAAACGACCTTTGCCTATCTGAAGGGCCGCCGCTACAGCCCGACAGGCGCGGCCTGGGACGAAGCGGTCAAAGAGTGGAGCAAGCTGCCCAGCGATCCGGGCGCGAAGTTCGACCGCGAACTGACCATCGACGCCGCCACGCTGGCGCCCTATGTTACCTGGGGAACGAGTCCCGGCATGGTTGCGCCGGTGACAGCTTCCGTTCCCGATCCCGCAAAGGCGGCGAATGAGTCTGATCGCAAGTCGTTCGAGCGCGCCCTCGAATATATGGCTCTGAAGGCCGGTACGCCGCTTGCGGAGGTTGCTATTGACCGTGTCTTCATCGGCTCCTGCACCAACGGCCGCATTGAAGACCTGCGCGCCGCAGCCGGCATCGCCGCCGGTCACAAAGTCGCATCGGGCGTGCACGCCATGGTGGTTCCCGGCTCGCAGGCAGTCAAGGAACAAGCACTGGCTGAAGGGCTTGATCGCATCTTCATCGAGGCCGGCTTCGACTGGCGTGAGCCCGGCTGCTCCATGTGCCTGGGTATGAATCCCGACATTCTCGAGCCGGGCGAGCGCTGCGCTTCCACCAGCAACCGTAACTTTGAGGGTCGCCAGGGACGCGGTGGACGAACACACTTAGTCTCACCGGAGATGGCCGCCGCAGCTGCCATTGCCGGACACTTTGTCGACATTCGCAACTGGCCCGTACTTGAGGAGGTAAACGCCTAATGGAAGCCTTTCACACATTGACCTCGCTGGCCGTGCCGCTCGATCGCGCAAACGTCGACACCGACCAGATTATTCCCAAGCAGTTTTTGAAGCGCATTGAGCGCACCGGCTACGGCGACTTTCTCTTTTTTGACTGGCGTCGCACGGCTTCGGGCGAGCCGGATCCCTCGTTTGAGCTGAACGATCCGCGATACCAGGGCGCAAAGATTCTGATTGCCAACAAAAACTTTGCCTGCGGATCGAGCCGCGAACATGCGGCGTGGGCGCTGAGCGATTACGGCTTCCGCGTGGTGATCGCGCCTACGTTTGCCGACATCTTTTTCTCCAATGCCGGCAAGAACGGCATCGTGCTCGCCCGCCTCAAGCAGGAGGAGGTCGACACGCTCCTTCAAAACGCTCAAACAATTCCGAACTATCAACTCACTGTTTCGCTCGAGAAGCAGACGGTGACAGACGACCGCGGCTTCAGCGCAAGCTTTGAAGTCGATCCCTTCCGCAAGTTCTGCCTGATTGAAGGCCTCGACGATATCGGGCTGACGTTGCGGCATGAGGCGGAGCTCGACGCATTTGAAAAAAAGCACGACGAAGCTGGATGGCTGCACGCCAAATGAAGCACGTTAACTCCGCGATGCGGAATAACTGACCACTGATCACTGACAACTGATCACTGGCGAACGAAGAGAGCCAATGACTATCGAAGGCAAGCGGCAAAGCATTCCGTTGACGGAGGGGCCGAGCAGAGCGGCAGCCCGGTCGTACCTGCGTGGAGCAGGATATAAAAAAGAAGATCTTCACAAGCCCATCATCGGCGTGGCCAACACGTGGACCGAGATCGGCACCTGCAACGTGCACCTGCGCGAAGTTGCGGAGTGGCTCAAGGAAGGCATTCGCGAGGCGGGCGGGACTCCGATGGAGTTCAACACGGTCACCATCTCCGACGGCATCACCAT
>CAIVDX010000093.1 GCA_903904805.1 uncultured Rhodospirillales bacterium | reverse complement strand
TGATCAGACCAGCCCGCAGGTGGCCGTGCAGGCGGCCAACGAGATCCTGGCGTCAAAGCCAGCGGTCATGATCGGCTCCAGCCTCGTGGCCATGTGCAACGCCGAGGCGCCATTGTTGAAGAATGGGCCGTTCACCTATTGCATGTCACCGGGCATGCGGCCGCCGGCGGGCAGCTACATGTTCTCGATCGGGGTGAACACGCAGACGTTGATCTCTGTGGCATTCAACTACTTTCGCGCGAAGGGATGGACGCGGATCGCCACCATCACCAGCACCGACGCGACCGGGCAGGAGATTGAGCAGGGCTTTGATGCCGCGCTGGCGCGGCCGGAGAATGCTGGACTGACGATTGCCGCGCGCACGCGGTTCAACATCACCGATGTGTCGGTCTCGGCGCAGACGGAGCGGATTCGCGCGGCCGAGCCGCAGGTGGTGATTGCGTGGAGCACCGGCTCGGCGATCGCCAACATCTTCAAGGGGCTGATCCAGGCAGGGGTGGACGTGCCGGTGGTGACGACGACTGGCAACATGGTGAATTCGGTGATGACGCAGTTCGCCGGGTTCCTGCCGAAGCAGTTGCTGGTGCCGGTCACGGCCTATCTGCCGCATGAGGGGCAGTATGCGCTGGATCCGCGGGTGGAGGCGCGGCAGCAGGAATTCTTCACCATTGCCAATACGAATAAATTGCCGATTGACTATATGGCCGCCGGCGTTTGGGACACACTGCTGATGGTGACGGATGCGTTGAAGGCGCTGGGGCCGGACGCGAAGGCGCCGCAGGTGAAGGAGTGGATGACGAGCCAGACCGCGTGGGCGGGGATGAACGGACTCTATGATTTCACCAAGGTGCCACAGCGCGGATTGGACGCGAAGGATGCGATCATCACGCGGTGGGATGCGGCTGGGGGGAAGTGGGTGCCGGTCAGTCTGCCTGGGGGGGAGACGGCGATTCCGTAGAGGAAGACTGTTCTTTTTTGAAAAAAGGAAGCGCCTTCCTCCCTATCCGCATTTAGACCATCCGCAATGCATACAGCTCAAACACCCAGCCTCCTTCACCAATCCTGGCTGGCTGCATTTGGGGCAGAGCGGGCCAAGCCTGGTGGCGTCCCCGTGGGCGAGTTTGCTGACTGGCGCATCCTGGATCAGAAATCCGGTGTCGATCATGTGCCGTTCGATCACTTCGCCGATCGCCGCGACGAGTGACGGGACGTAGCGGCCGTTGCTCCATTGACCGCCGCGCGGATCGAAGACCTGCTTGAGCTCCTCGGCAACAAAGGCGACCTCGCCGCCGCGGCGAAAGACCGCGCTGATCATGCGGGTGAGGGCGACCACCCAGGCATAATGTTCGAGATTTTTCGAGTTCACGAAGATCTCGAACGGGCGGTGGATGCCGTCGCGCTCAATGTCGTTGATGGTGACATACATCGCGTGTTCGCTGTCGGGCCAGCGAAGTTTGTAGGTGGCACCGATCAACTTGTCGGCGCGCAGGAGCAGCTCGGGGGTTGGCGCTGTCGGCGTGGCGGCGGTGGGGGTGGCGGGTTTCACCTCGAGAACCGAGCCGGTGATGGCGTTCGGGCGATAGGTGGTGCAGCCCTTGCAGCCGCTGCGCCAGGCGTCGAGATAGACCTCCTGGAAGGCCTCAAGCGTGATGTCTTCCGGCACATTCACGGTTTTCGAGATCGCGCTGTCGACATGGTTCTGCACCGCGGCCTGCATGCGGACATGCTCGGCGGGGCTGAGATCCTGTGCGGTGACGAAATGGGCGGGCAGCGGGGCTTCCTCGCCGAACATGCGGCGATAGAGCGCGACGGCGTGGTCGCAAACCTCCTCCGAGCGCGTTGAGCCATCGGGCTCGCGCACCTTGCGGGTGTAGGAATGGGCAAAGACCGGCTCGATGCCGCTGGAGACATTGTCGGCCACCAGCGAGATGGTGCCGGTGGGCGCGACAGAGGTGAGCAGCGCGTTGCGGATGCCGTGCTGGCTGATCGCGGTGCGGATATCCTCATCGAGGCCGCTGATTGTTTCACCAGCCAGATAGGCTTCGGCGTCGTAAAGCGGGAAGGCGCCTTTCTCTTCGGCGAGTTTCGCCGAGGCGAGGTAGGCGGCGCGTTCGATGCGCCGCGCCCAGTCACCGGCGAGTGCGGCGGCCTCCGGCGAGCCGTAGCGCTGGCCGACCATCATCAGGGCGTCGGCGAGGCCGGTCATGCCAAGGCCGATGCGGCGCTTGGCGATCGCTTCGTTCTGTTGTACGGCCAGGGGAAATCCGGAGATGTCGATGGTGTTGTCCATCATCCGGATGGCGATGGTCACGAGGTCGGCGAGTTCGGCCTCATCCAGATGCGCTTCCGGCGTGAAGGGGTCGCGCACCAGGCGGGCGAGGTTGATGGAGCCGAGCAGGCAGGCGCCGTAGGCCGGCAGAGGCTGTTCGCCGCAGGGATTGGTGGAGTGGATTGTTTCGCAATAATATAGATTATTGCGAGCATTGATGCGGTCGATGAAGATCACGCCGGGTTCGGCATAGTCGTAGGTGGCGCGGGTGATGCTGTCCCACAGATCGCGCGCGCGCAGGGTGCGGTAGACGTGGCCGTCGAACTTCAGCTCCCAGTCGCCATTGTTGCCCAGCGCGGTCATGAAATCATCCGTGATCAGCACGGAGAGATTGAAATTGCGCAGGCGGCCGGGTTCGCGCTTGGCGGCGATGAAGGCCTCGATGTCAGGATGGTCGCAGCGCATGGTGGCCATCATCGCGCCGCGCCGGGCGCCGGCGGACATGATGGTGCGGCACATCGCATCCCACACATCCATGAAGGACAGCGGGCCGGAGGCATCGGCCCCCACGCCCCGCACCGGCGCGCCTTTCGGCCGCAGCGAGGAGAAATCATAGCCAATGCCGCCGCCCTGCTGCATCGTCAGCGCGGCCTCACGCAGATGGCTGAAGATGGCACCGAGATCGTCCTCGATGTCGCCCATCACGAAGCAGTTGAAGAGGGTGACGCGGCGCGCGCTGCCGGCGCCGGAGAAGATGCGGCCGGCGGGCAGGAAACGGAAATTCTGCAGCGCCTGGTAGAAGCGCGGTTCCCATTGGGCCGGACTTTTCTCCGCCTCGGCGAGCGCGCGTGCGACGCGGCGCCAGCTGGCTTCGATGGTGGCATCGAGCGGGGTGCCGTCGATGGATTTCAGGCGGTATTTGGCATCCCAGATCTGGCGGGAGATGGGCGCGATCCGGTCGGCGATCGGCAGGGCGTCGGCGGGGGTGGCGGTGTCCATGGGTGCCTCGGTGGGATCTGGATTTGGGCCGCCTGGGGATGCGACGCGGCTGCGACTCGATATGAGCGCTGATCCTAACCCTCTGCCAGCATTGGCACCACGCGAATGAGCGTTCGGGCCGCGGCCGCAAGCTGTTGATATCGGCTGATGCTGCCCGCGACGGCGAATTTAATCCGGGAAGCGGCTGAAGCGCAGGTCGTCGGGGCCGATCTGGGTGCGGGCCATGTTCATCTCCATCGCCAGCATCGTGTAGTAGGCAACGATGCCGGTGAGGTCGACCGCACCCTTGCGGCCGAAGCGGGCTTCGACGCGGGCATAGGTGGGGTCTGAGACTCGTTTGTTGTGGAGGAGTTCGGAGGCGAAGTCGTAGGTCATTTCCTCGTCCCCGCTCATCGCTGTGGGCCGGCGACCGTCGCGGATCGCGTCGGCGATGTCCTTGCTGATGCCGACCTTGAGGGCGAGCGGGTAATGGATGACGAGTTCGATGTCCTGCGTCCATTCGCGGGCGGTGATCAGGATGGCGAGTTCGCTGAGGGTGGTTCCAATGGCGGGCTTGTAGCGCAGATAGTCGCCCATGGCGCGTGCCAGGCTCATCACTTCGGGGCTGTACATCAGTGGCTCGAACGGGCCGAAGACGGGGACCTTGCGGATGGCGAGGAACTCCGCGGCGGCCTTTTTCTGTTCGGCGTCGTATTGCTCGGGCGGGATCGTGGGCAGGCGTGTCTGGGATGCGGCGGCGGAGATGCTGGCGAGCAGGCAGGCCGCGGCGATGGCGTGTTTCATGGACTATTTCCCCCGGATATATGCCATCAGGTGGTGAGTTTCGCGCGTGCGTCAATCCCGTGCGTGGTCGGCTGCTTGCGCGCCTGGTTGATCGCGGGGCAGTCTCTGCAAGGCAAAAGGCTGCGATCGGAATTGTAAGATCGTTGCTATATTGCGAAATGAAGATTCGGGTCGCGGTGATGGTCGGCTCGGGCGCTGGGGAGGGTCATTGTGATCGAGGCTGATTTTATCATCGTGGGAGCCGGTTCGGCCGGCTGCGTGTTGGCGAATCGATTGAGCGCGGATGGGCGTCATTCGGTGCTGCTGCTGGAGGCTGGGCCGGTGGACAGCAACCGCTGGATCCAGATTCCCCTTGGGTATGGCAAGCTGTTTGCCGATCCGCGCACGAACTGGATGTTCCAAAGCGAGCCGCAGCCGGAGCTGGGTGGGCGGCGGATGATCCAGCCGAGGGGGAAGGTGCTGGGCGGATCGTCGTCGATCAACGGGCTGCTGTATGTGCGTGGCCAGGTCGAGGATTATCTGCACTGGCACCAGGATGGGCTGACCGAATGGGGCTGGGATGAGGTGCTACGCTGCTTCCGCAAGGCGGAGGATCAGCAGCATGGCGCCGATGACTGGCATGGTGCGGGCGGGCCGCTGGCGGTGAGCGATCAGCGCAGCCCGCATCCGATCGCCGATGCGTTTCTCGCCGCCTGTGAGGAGTATGGTCTGCCCAGAACACGCGATTTCAACGGGGCAAGCCAGGAGGGCTGCGGCTATTACCAGGTGACCGCACGGGGCGGTCGGCGCTGGAGCACCGCGAAGGGCTATCTGCATCCGGTGATGGGGCGCCCAAATCTGCATGTGCGCACGGAGGCTCAGGCGCAGAAGATCGTCTTTGAGGGCAGGCGGGCGGTAGGGCTGCGCTTCACCCAGGCGGGGGTGGCGCAGGAGGCGCGCGCGCGGCGGGAGGTGATTCTGGCAGGCGGTTCGTTCGCATCGCCACAATTGTTGCAGGTCTCAGGGGTGGGACCGGCAGACTGGTTGCGCGACCGGTTGGGTGTTGAGGTTGTTGCTGACCTGCCCGGGGTTGGACAGAATCTGCAGGATCATCTGCAGTCGCGCATCGTGGTGCGTGCGACGCGGGGGGAGACGGTGAATGATGTTGTGCGCAACCCCATTCGATCGGCGATCGCGGGGCTGGATTGGGCACTGCGCGGCAAGGGTCCACTCACCTACAGCGCGGGGATCGCCGGGGCGTTTTTGCGCACGCAGCCGGAACGGCTGGCCACGCCGGACATCCAGTTCATGCTGATCCCGTTCAGCACGGACCGGATGGGCACCAGCCTGCATGATTTTTCCGGATTCACCGGCAGCGTGTGCTGGTTGCATCCGGCGAGCCGGGGCAGCGTAATGGCCGTTTCTACCGATATGGCGGTGGCGCCACGGATTGATCCGAATTATCTCAGTGCAGAATCGGATCGTCTTGGCCTGGTGGCGGGGCTGCGGCATCTGCGGCGGGTCCTGCGCCAGCCGGCTTTGCGGCCGTGGGTCGCCGGCGAGGTGGACCCGCCGGCGGAGCTGGATGGGGATGACGCGTTGCTGGATTATGTGCGTCGCACGACCGGAACGATCTACCACCCGACCTCGACGGTGCGGATGGGTGGCGCGCAGGATGCCGGCGCGCCGCTGGATGGGCGGCTGCGGGTGCGTGGCGTGGGCGGTCTGCGGGTGGTGGATGCGTCTGTGTTGCCGGAGCTGGTCAGCGGCAACACCAACGCGGCCGTGGTGATGATCGCCGAGCGCGGCGCGGAGCTGATCCTGCAGGATGGCTGACGCGTCGTACTCGACGAGGGCTCAGTGGCTCTCAAACACTTTCTGATAGGCGGCGACGGCGGCCAGTGTGGCCGCCTTCTCGGCCTCGGTCGGGTGATCGGGGTCGGCGGCCACCGGCAACGCGCCGAATTTCATCAGGCAGGCCATCAGCAGCAGGCGTGCCTTGGTGGAGGTGAGGTTGGAGCCGCCGATGAAGCCGCCGCCGCCGCTGGCGAAGCCTTCGGTGTTGCCGCGGCCGCAGCAGACAACGGGCATGCCGGAATACAGGCCGCGCAGGATGATCATCCGGCGTGCGCGTGACTGCACGCGGCCGTAGGGGGACAGGCCCTCGATGATGAAGCCGGCGAGCGGGGCGTGTTCAAGATTGTCTTCGACCAACGCAATGAGATCGACCTCGCGCTCGGGATCGTCGTCCCAGTCATCGGCGCCGTAGCTGCCATCCTTGGCGATGCGCACTTTCGGGATGGCGCTGCCGAGCAGCTTGCCGTCGGCGTCCTTGATGGCGACGGGTATGCTCTCGATGCCGGCGGCGGCTTTGCGCACGCCCATCACCTGGCTGGGAAGTTGGGTGATGCGGACATCGGATTTCCAGGTATGCTTCGTCGCGGGCAGATGCAGCAGCAGCGGGTCGCCGGCTTCCTGGCCCGAGGCGCCGAGGATGCCGCCATGGCCGCCGGTGGCGAGATAGCCGCCGGGCCGGGCGTCGCCCTTCATCACCTCGCGCGCGGCGAACACGCGCTGTTCCTGGCACAGCACCATGCCGGCGCGGTTCCGCCCATTCTCATCCTTCCAGCATTCGGAATGGATGTATTTGACGGAATCAAGCAGATTATGTGGCCCGTCATTGCCGATCATGCCGTGCATGCGCTGGGCGGCATTGCCGCAGACCGGCACAGTCACGTCGAGCAGCAGGTTCATCCAGTAGATGCTCTCCTCGATGCGCGGGCTGCCCTGAGTCCAGATGGCGCCGTCATATTTGCCGCTTGAGAGCAGTTCCTGCACGGTGTTGGTGAGGCGCGCGAGCATCGAGCGGGGCGGTGAGGCCTCAATATGCGGGGGCTTGTAGGGGAAGAAATTGCGACCGCGTTCCTCGGGCGGGATGTCACCCTCCTCACCGGGCAGTGGTGTGTCAGTGCGCAAGGATGCAGGCAGGCCCTTGGTGTATCCGGAGGGAGGGATGATGCGAAAGAAATCGACCTCGGCCAGAGCGGAGATCTGGTTGCCCTGACCGTCGCCGCCGAAATGCAGGCGGTCGATTTCCTCGAAGCTGCGTGAGCCGTCGGGCAGGAAGCCCTGGCGGGCTTTTTCCTTTGGCGCGAAGGGGAAGGCGCATTCCTCCTCCCAGGCGCTGCCATCGGCCTGGCGGGCCATGTAGGGCAGTGGGTAGAGGCCATCAGTGGGGTCGAGCGTGACCTTGAAGACGGGCTTGTCGGTGGGCGACGTGGACGTCGCGTGGAATGTTCCGGTGGCGTCGAGCCAGCCATCGGGCGGGGCGTAGAGTTCGGCGGCGTCGACCTCCAGCGGGTGCGCGGAGAATTGCTCGACATAGACGGTGACCGGGGCGGCGATGCGCTGGGGCCGGAGGATGTCGAATTT
>CAIVDX010000092.1 GCA_903904805.1 uncultured Rhodospirillales bacterium | reverse complement strand
GCGTGGGCGTGCCTGGCCTGAACAGCCTGATCGATCTGGTGTTCCGTCGCTATCTGATCCTGAAGGGCATGCAGCCCGGCGATGTTGTGAGTGTGGAGACCGCATTTCCGCAAATGGCCGATCTTCTGCGCAACCACACGCTGGATGCCGCGCTGATCATCGAGCCGCTGCGCGCGAATGCGTTGTCATCCGGTGCCGGCACCCGCATTTCCGATTTCTTTGCCGATGTCGACCCGAACATTCTGGCAGCGTTCTGGATCGCCGATCGCACCTGGGCGGAAGCCCATCCCAACGAGATCAAGGCGTTTCGCGCCGGTCTCGCGCACGGCATCGATCAGTACAAGAACCATCCGGAGGGCCGCGCGATCGAATTGAAAGTGCTCAAGCGCAACGCCAATGTGGTGCCGGCCTTCGATCCGGCCATCACCGTGGGCGATCTTGATTTCGATATCGGCCTGGTGACGCAGTTCAAGCTGCTCGACAGCAAGCTCGACACCAAAAATCTCCTGCTGCCCTAGAAGCTTCCGCTGCCGAGATAGACATCGCGCACGGCCTGGTCGCGCGCGATGTCGTCTGGCCGCCCGCTCGCCAGCACCGCGCCGCGATGCAACACCGTGATGCGGTCGGCAACGGCGAACACCACATCCATGTCGTGCTCTACCAGCAGGATTGCCATGCTGGATGGCAATCCGCGGATCAGTTCGGTGATGCCGCGCGTTTCTGATGGCGCGACGCCGGAGGTTGGTTCGTCGAGCAGCATCACCTTCGGCTGGCAGGCGATGGCGATGCCGATCTCAAGTTGCCGGCACTCGCCATAGGAAAGCGCGCGCACCGTGGTGTCGGCCCGATGCGCAAGTCCGATCCGCGTGAGCGTGTCCGTCGCGACATCCTGCAATCTTTGATTCTTGGCAATCAGGCTAGCGGGAGTCCAGCGCGGACCGGTGACGGATTGCGCGGCCAGGCGGATATTTTCCAGCGCCGTGAGGTCGGTGAACAGCGTGTTGCGTTGAAAACTGCGGCCCATGCCGAGGCGGCAGATGCGCTCCGGTGGCAGGCCATGAATCGGCCTACCAGCCAGTGTGATGCTGCCGGAATCCGGGCTCAGTTGGCCGGAAAGTTGATGCACCAGGCTGGTCTTGCCCGCGCCGTTCGGCCCGATCAGCGCGTGGCGTTCGCCGGCCGCGAGGTCGAGTGTGACATTGTTGGTGACCAGCAGCCCGCCGAAGGATTTGCGCAGGTTGCGCACGCTGAGCACGCTCATCGCCGTCGCCCCAGCAAGCCCCGCGGACGAAACAGCACACTTGCAACGAAGCACGCGCCCACCACCAGCAGCCAGTGATGGGTGTAGGAACTGACGAGGTTTTTTGCGAGCAGAAAGATCGCAGCACCCAGCACCGGTCCGCTGAGGGTGCCGATGCCGCCAAGCACCACCATCACCAGCGCCTCGCCTGATCGTGTCCAATACAGAACGTCGGAACTGATGAATCCGGCGAAGATGGCGAACAACGCACCGGAAAGTCCGGCGAAGGCGGCGGCGATGGTGAAGCTGGTGATCTTGTAGAGCTGCACTGGATATCCGATGGCACGCATGCGTGTCTCGCTCTGGCGAATCCCGATCAGGATCGCGCCCAGCGGCGATGCGATCAGTCGCGTCAGCATCGCGTAGCTCAGCACGAAGAAGGGCAGGATGAACCAGTACATCACAGCCGGCGTGTTCAATGACCACGGCCCGATATCGGGCAGATCAAAGCCGCCAAGGCCGTCACTCCCGCCGGTCACGCTGCGCCAATGCACAGCCAGCGCGTAGAACATCTGGCAAAATGCCATTGTCAGCATCAGGAATGTCACGCCGCCCGCGCGGGTGCACAAAGCGCCGACAGTCGCCCCGATGCCCGCACTGATGGCGATGGCGAGCGGAATGCACCACAGCACATTGATGCCGGTGTGCAGGGTCAGGATCACCACGCTGTAGGCGCCAAGACCGAAGAACAATGCATGGCCGAACGAGATCAGCCCGGTGAAGCCGATCAGCAGATCCAGGCTGAGGACAAAAATGCCGGTGATCAGGATTTCGCTGAGCAATCCGGTCGCGTAGCGACCGAGCAGGGGAGGGGCGGCAATCAGCAACGCGAGCGCGAGCCAGTGCCAATGTCGGCGCAGCGCCTCAACCATGGGCGCGTTGGCCAAACAGGCCCTGCGGGCGCGCGAGCAGAAGCGCGATCATCACGGCAAACACAACGAAGCTGGCGAATTCGGGCAGGTAGGCGCGACCGAAATTGTCGGCCTGGCCGATCAGCACGCTGCCGATAAAGGCGCCACGCAGGCTGCCCATGCCGCCGCAGACAATGGTGATGAAGCAGAGGATCAGAATTTCGCCGTCCATGCCGGGATAAAGACCGAGCACCGGGCCGGCCGCGACACCGGCAAGGGCTGCGAGTGCCACGCTGAGCGCGAAGATCGCGGTGAACAGCAGATCGATGTTGGCACCCAGCCCTTCGGCAAGCGCGCGATGATCCACGCCCGCCCGCACCATCGCGCCGATGCGGGTGCGTTCCAGACCGAGCCAGAGCAGCAAAGCGAGGGTAAGGCCGAGCGCGATCAGGAACAGCCGGTAGCTGGGAAAAGGTGCGGTGCCAATCAGGATGCTGCCGGAGAGCGCGGCCGGCGGGGCGAGCTGGCGGATGGCGGTGCCCCAGATCGATTGCACCAAGTCGAAAAAGATCATGGTGAAGCCGAAGGTCATCAGAACCTGATCAAGCTGCGGCCGGCGATCGACGCGGCGGATAAACAGCAGTTGGAATGCCACGCCCAGCAACCCCACCAGAATGGGTGCTGTGATCAGCGACATCCAGAAATTGCCGAAGAATTGGCTGAGCGTCAGCCCGATGAAGGCGCCGAGCATGTAAAAGGAGCCGTGCGCGAGATTGATCACCCGCAACAGCCCGAAAATCAGCGACAAGCCCGCCGAGAGCAAGAACAACAGCATGCCATAGACCAGCCCATTGAGCAGCTGAATCGGCAGATCCGCCATCAGCCGGGGTCGCGCTGATCCGGAATTGTTGCCAGCACCCTGTTCACCGGTGCCGCACCATCCATCACCACTTCACGGACATAGATGTTCTGGATCACATTGTGCGTGTCGGGATCGAAACGGAACGGCCCGCGTGGGGCCTCGAACTGGACCTGCTTGAGCGCGGCAATGAGTTTCGCCTGGTCGGCATCACCCTTGGTGATCTCAAGTGCCGCGGCGATCGCGTGGGCGCCCACAAAGCCATATTCAGCATAGCAACTTGGCGATTCATTGTATTTCGCGCGGTAGGCGGCGACGAAATCCCGGTTGATCTGGCTGGGCAGCGTGTCGGCATAATGCAGACCCGTGCGCGCGCCCAGGGCAGCGGCACCTTGCGCCGGCAGCGCGTCCTGCTCGACCATGAATCCGGTGCCGAGAAGTGTCATGTCCTTCTTCAGGCCGAACTGGTCAAATTGTTGCACAAAACGGACAGCGTCCGCGCCGGTCATGTAGGCATAGACGGCCGGGGCGCCGGCACTGCGGAGTTGCGGCAGATAGGCGCTGAAATCATTGGCGCCGAACGGCGGGTAGAGTTCGGTAGCGATGGTGCCGCCGGCGGCGAGATAGGCCGCCTTGAAGGCATCCGCGGCCTCGTGCCCGCCGGAATAGTCCGAGGCAATCAAAGCCACTTTCGGATAGCCGTTCTTCGCGAACCATCCGGCCGCCGGCGCGTTGGACTGCCAGGAACTGGTGGAACTGCGAAAGAAATTCGGCGCGCGTCGCTCACGTGTCAGCGCGTTCACACCGGCACCGGTGCAGAGATAGATGCAGGGCGCGGCCTTCAGATAACCGGCGATGGCGAGCGCGATGTTGCTGCCAACCGGGCCGGTGATGATGTCGCAATTGTCGCGCTCGATCAGCTTCTTGACCTTTTGCAGGCCAACCTGCGGGCTGACCTCGTCATCCTCGCGGATCATCACGATGGCGCGGCCGCCGGCATTCGCCCCAATCTGCGCGACGGCGAGCTCCATGCCGCGCTGGATGCCTTCGCCGGTGATGGCGAAAACACCGGATGCAGACAGCAGATTGCCGATCTTCATCGGGCCGCGCGACTGTGCGTGGATGGCGGGTGCCGCGAGTGTGACCGCGGCTGTTGCCAGCAGGCTGCGCCTTTGGATCATCCCACCACCTGCCATTCCATCGTTTCGCCACCGCGGTAGACCAGCACGCGCTCTTCCGGCCCATCGACCAGCACCTGCTCGGGAATGGTCCAGGGCCTGCGCTCCAGTGTGATGGTCGTCTCGTTCGGCGCCATGCCATAATGGGCGGGGCCGTTGAGCGAGCAGAAGGCTTCGAGTTTGTCGAGTTTGCCGTCGTCGGCGAAGATTTTCGTGTAGAGCTCGATCGCGAGAGGAGCGGTGAACAGGCCGGCGGCACCGGTCACGGCGAGCTTTTTCGCCATGGCGTGCGGGGCGGAATCGGTGCCGAGGAAGAAGCAGCTGTCACCGGATGTGGCGGCTTCACGCAGGGCGACGCGATCGGCTTCGGTCTTGATGATTGGCATGCAGTAGAAATAGGGCTTGATGCCCCAGCCCAGCATGTCCGTGCGGTTGATCTCCATGTGATACGGCGTGATGGTCGAGCCAAGCTGCGGTGCGTTGGCGCGCACGAAATCAACGCCGATCTTGCTGGAGAGATGCTCGAGGATGATCTTCAGGCCGGGGAAGCTTTTCATCATCGGTGCCAGGCGGCGATCGAGGAACACCGCTTCACGATCGAACACGTCGATGGCCGGATCGACCTCCTCGCCATGCACCAGCAGGCGCATGCCGATTTTTTCCATCCGCTCATACACACGATAGACTTTTTCATAGTCGGTGACACCAAGCGCCGAATTGGTGGTGGCGTTCGCCGGATAGAGCTTGACCCCGGTGAACAGGCCCATCTTGAAGCCCTCCTCGACATCGTCGGGGTCGGTGTCGTCACGCAGATAGCAGGTGATCAGCGGTGTGAAGTCGCTCCCCTTCGGCAGGCAGGCCAGGGCGCGCTCGCGATAAGCCAGGCCGTCCGCGACGGTGGCGACCGGGGGCACCAGGTTAGGCATCAGAATCGCACGGCCAAAGGCACGGGCGGTGTGCGGGAGAGTGGCGGCCATCATCTGGCCATCGCGCACATGCAAGTGCCAGTCGTCGGGTTTGCGAATGGTAATGCTGTTGATCATGACGGGCGGCCTTTCAGCAGACGGGGTTCGAGGCGCGTGTCGCGTCGCACCGAGGGGGCGCGGCGCGCGCGGGTGGGTTGGGTGGTCTCTTCGGCACGATCCAGCAGATCGCGCAGAAATTCCAGCGCGGCGTTGCCCTTCATCGCACGGCGCCACATCTCGTTGACGGCCTTGTGGTGCAGCGCGAGGGCATCGGCGGCGGAGGTGATCATCGCCACACCGACACGCACGTTCGGCTGCTCGCCGAGACGGAACGGACTGACCGTGAGAGTTTGCCGATCCGGCTGGCGAAAAATCTGAAAGCCGGTGTGCGGCAGGGTCTCGGGCACGATGCCGATCTGGATGCCGATCGGGTCCTGTTCGACCAGCGAGGCGAAATGGGCAAGCTCGGCACGGGCCATGGCGCGGCGTTCACGGCGGATATCCGGCGAAAGGGTCGGGGCACCCACCATGCCCGCGACCGCGAATCGCTGCAGCTCCGCGGCGGCAATCAGATTGACGATGGCAGGCTTGCGGCGGGCATAGGTTTCCTTGCGTGCGCGCAATATGTCCATGATCTGGGTGATGTCCTCGAGCGAGCGTTCGCGGCCCTCGACATCGGCGGGGATCGACTCACGCAGCACCGCCTCCAGCGCGCGGTGGAAATTCTCTGACGCCAGCAGGAAGGAAATCGGTCCGGCCAGCACGATGATATGCTCGGCGGTGAGTTCGATCTGGCGCATGCGCTCGAAATAGGTGAGGGCGGAGGGGATATATTCGATCCCGACCCCGAGCAATGTGGGCAGCGAGACATCGAGCAGCTCGGCCAGCTTCTCCAGCGTCTCGATCTTCACCACCTCGCCTTTTTCAAAGCGGTACAAAGCGGTTCTGGAAATGCCGGCGCGGCG
>CAIVDX010000091.1 GCA_903904805.1 uncultured Rhodospirillales bacterium | reverse complement strand
CGCGGTCGGACTGGGCGTCGGCGAGGATCTTCACGAAGCCGTCGGTGTGGCCCATGGCGCGGGCGCGGCCGTTGGCGGTGAAGGGGAATTTGCCGGATTTGTAGGCGATTCCTGCGGCTTTCAGCTCTTCCTCGGTCTTGCCGACGGCGGCGACCTCGGGCGAGGTGTACACCACCGAGGGGATCGCGTCGTAATTCACGTGGCCGGCCTGGCCGGCGAGGATTTCGGCGAGGGCGACGCCCTCATCCTCGGCCTTGTGGGCGAGCATGGCGCCGGCGATGACGTCGCCGATGGCGTAGATGCCGGGGATATTGGTAGCGAAATGGCTGTCGGTCACCACGCGGCCGCGGCTGTCCATCGCGACACCGGCTTCGGCGAGGCCCAGGCCCTCGGTGTAGGCGCGGCGGCCGATGGCGAGCAGCACCACGTCGGCCTCGATGGTGTCGGGCTCGCCGCCCTTGGCGGGCTCGACGGTGAGGGTGACGCCCTTTTTGCCGATTTTCGCGCCGGTGACCTTGGTGGACAGGCGGAATTTGAAGCCCTGCTTGGAGAGGATGCGTTCGAAGGCCTTGCCCACTTCGGTGTCCATCGGCGGCAGGATGCGGTCGAGATATTCCACCACGGTGACGTCGGCGCCGAGGCGGCGCCAGACGCTGCCGAGTTCGAGGCCGATCACGCCGCCGCCGATCACCACCAGGTGCTTCGGCACGGTGCTGAGCTCAAGCGCGCCGGTGGAGGTGACGACACGGGTTTCGTCGACCTCGACGCCGGGGAGCGGGATGCTCTCGCTGCCGGTGGCGATGACGATGGATTTTGTTTCGTGGATGGTGCCGTCCACATCGACGCGGCCGGCGCCGGCGATCTTGCCCGCGCCCTTCAGCCAGGTGACCTTGTTTTTGCGGAACAGGAATTCCACGCCCTTCACGTTGGCATCGACCACCTCACCCTTGCGGGCGAGCATGCGGGCGAGGTCGAGCTTCACGCCGCCGATGATGATGCCGTGGCTGGCGAACTCGTGCGATGCTTCCTCGAAATTCTCCGAGGATTGCAGCAGGGCCTTGGAGGGGATGCAGCCGATGTTCAGGCAGGTGCCGCCGAGGGTGGCGCGCTTTTCGACGCAGGCGACCTTCAGGCCCAACTGCGCGGCGCGAATGGCGCAGACATAACCGCCGGGGCCGGCGCCGATCACGATGAGGTCGAACATGTCTGGGCTCCTGAGGGGAAGACTCTTCTTTCTTGCAAGAAAGAAGCAAAGAACTTTGAGACGTTAGATGCGGTGACTGAGGCGAGTCACCGCATCTGGGATCCAGCGGGTTAGATGTCGAGCAGGAGACGGCGGGGGTCTTCGATGCTTTCCTTGACGCGCACCAGGAAGGAGACAGCCTCTTTGCCGTCGATGATGCGGTGATCGTAGGACAGGGCGAGATACATCATCGGGCGGATTTCCACCTTGCCGGCGACGGCCATCGGGCGGTCCTGGATCTTGTGCATGCCCAGAATGGCGGACTGCGGGGGATTCAGGATCGGGGTGGACATCAGCGAGCCATAGATGCCGCCATTGGTGATGGAGAAGCTGCCACCGGCGAGCTCGTCGATCTTCAGCTGGCCGTCACGCGCGCGCTTGCCGAAATCGGCAATGCTGGACTCGATCTTGGCGAAGCTCATCTGCTCGGCGTCGCGCAGCACCGGGACCACCAGGCCGTTCGGGCCGCCGACGGCGATGCCCATATTGACGAAGTGCTTGTAGATCACCTCGTCGCCATCGATCTCGGCATTGACGGCGGGGAATTCGGCCAGGGCGGCGCAGCAGGCGCGGACGAAGAAGCTCAT
>CAIVDX010000090.1 GCA_903904805.1 uncultured Rhodospirillales bacterium | reverse complement strand
TTTCGGCGTCGTCGAGCGCGCGGGGGACGACATAGGGCTGCTTGCCCTGCGGGGTGTGGACTTCGTCGTTCTGGATGGCGAGGGCGGAGGGGGCGACGGGGATGGCGCCGTCATTCAGCAGCGGGTGGCAGGCGCGGCCGCCGTGCCAGATCTGCAGGGCGATGCGGCCGCCGGCTGCGTGCACGGCATCGGTCACTGTGCGCCAGCCGGCGATCTGGGCGGCGGAATAGATGCCGGGCTCGTGCCAGAAGGCGGAGTTGCCCTCCATCGCCATGGTGGCCTCGGCGATGATCAGGCCGGCGGAGGCGCGCTGGGCGTAGTACTCGGCCATCAGCTTGCCGGGGACGTGGCCCTCCTCGGCACGGCAGCGTGTGAGCGGGGCCATCAGGATGCGGTTTGGCGCGGTGATGGCGCCCAGTGTGACGGGGCTGAAGAGGCTGTCGCTCATCGAAGGGGGGATTCCTGATCTTAGGCTGGGGTCACGCCTCGGCCGGATGCCGTGCGCGTGCCGCCGGGCGGGGCCGAACGCGTGGACCCGGGCAGGCACCGGAGATGGCCTGTGGGTGGCGCGCGATCAAGGGCGGCGACTTATCGTTGGCTGGGTCGTGTTGGGCCTTGCTGTGCCCCGCCCGGCTCGTGCTAGGAAAGGAACAAGCTCATCGCGGACCCTGGAGATCACAAACGTGCAGATGCAGACGGAAGATATTGGTGGCGGTGTCACAAAAATGTCACTGAATGGCAAGCTCGACATCGCCGGCGCCGGCGCGATCGACATGCCCTGGAGCGTGATGATAGGCTCGCGCCGGGCGATTGTGGTGGATCTGTCGGGCACCAGCTTCATTGCCTCGATGGGTCTGCGCACGCTGATCATGGGGGCGAAGACGGTGGCCTCGAAGGGCGGCAAGATGGTGCTGCTGAATCCCAACGCGGATGTGGCCAAGGTGCTGGAAGATTCCGGCACCACCAGCATCGTTGCGATTTATAGTGATCTGGACGCGGCGGTGGCCGCGGTTGCGGGCTGACACGACTGGCCGCGGTTTCGGGCACGGAGCATGGGCGTGACACCAGCGGAACGGATCGACAGTCCGGCTGAACTACCGGCGCTGGTGGCGCTGGGCGAGCAGGTGGAGCGCTTTGCTGAGGCGAACGGCTTGCCAGGCTCCACCCTGTTCGCGGTTCAGCTGTGTCTGGAGGAGGCGGTCTCCAACGTGATCCGCCATGCGGTGTTGCCGGCGGGCGCGCGCATCGGCGTGACGCTGGAGCGCGCGGCGGGCGAGCTTGTGGTGAGCATCACCGATGCCGGCCCGCCATTCGACCCGCTGGCCGCCGCCGCCCCCGCGCCGCATGAATCGCTGGAGAGTGCGGCGATCGGTGGCCAGGGCATCGTGCTGATGCGGCGCTTTTGCCATGACATGCGCTACCAGCATGTTGGCGGATTGAACCGCCTGCGCCTGGCGTTCCCGCTGGAGAGCGCCTCGACCTGAGGGGGCCTTTGCGCCACCGGCGCTTGCCGCGCGCCTCCGACGCGATGCACGATGCGGCGTTGACCTGATCAGCCCTGACCGGAGATGACAATTGGCTCAGCCAAACGGCGCGCGCCTTCTTGTGGTGGACGACAATGCCGATAACCGTGAGGTTCTTGGGCGGCGTCTGCAACGATTGGGATATGCGGATATTGCGTACGCGGCGGATGGTGTCGAGGCGCATGAGCTGATGATCGCCCAGCCGTTCGACGCGGTGCTGCTCGATGTGATGATGCCGCGGATGGGCGGGGTGGAGCTGCTAGAACTCATGCGCGCCGAGGGGCGGCTGGAGAACACGCCGGTCATCATGATCTCGGCGGCGACCGAGACCGACATTGTGGTGCGCTGCATCGAGCTGGGGGCGGAGGATTATCTGCCCAAGCCGTTCAACCCGACCTTGTTGCGCGCGCGGCTCGGTTCGGTGCTGGAGAAGCGCGGTCTGCGCGCACAGGTGCGCGCGCAATTGGCGCTGCTGGAGCGTGACCTCGCGCAGGCGCGCACGCAGCAGCTGGCGATGGTGCCGAACCTGTTCCCGGGCGGCGCCGGGCATGGCTATGTGGTGCATGCGGCGATGCATCCGGCGCGCGAGGTCGGCGGCGATCTGTATGATTGTGTCGAGCTGGGGCAAGGCAAGTTGCTGCTGGCGCTGGGCGATGTGTCGGGCAAGGGGATGCCGGCGGCGTTGTTCATGGCGCGCGCGCGCAGCGCCTTGCGGGCGCTGGCGCTGCAGATCGTTGATCTCACCGGGCGTATTCCCACGCCGGCGGAGATCGCCCGCGTGGTGAATGAGGAGCTGTGCCGCAGCAATGCCGCGTGCCTGTTCGTGACGATGTTCATCGGCGTGATCGATGTTGCCAGCGGGGAACTGGCGTTTGTGAATGCCGGGCATGTGCGGCCGCTGCGTGTGGCGGCGGATGGCGTGGTGAGCGAGGTTGGCTGCCCGGCGGACCTGCCGCTCGGCATCATGGAGGGGGTGAGCCATCGCAGCACGCCGCTCTTGCTGGGGCGCGGCGAGACGCTGGTGGTGATGTCGGACGGGCTGCCGGAGATGGTCGATCCCTCCGAGGCTTTTTATGGCGCGGCGCGGGTGCTCGAGGATGTGCGCGAGCTGGCCGCGGCCGCGCCGGCCGAGATGGTGGACGAGATGTGCGCGCGGGTGCTGCGGTTTGCCGATACCGCGGAGCAGGCGGATGATGTGACGGCTTTGGTATTTAGGTTGATTTAGAAACGGCTAGTCAAATGTCTATTTTTTTCAAAAAAGAAGGCGTTACTTTTCCAGAAGCGCCGCGATCTTGCCGGTGAGCCGCGCGATATCCACCGGCTTGGTATCGTAATCATCGCAGCCGGCTTCGATGGTTTTCTCGCGGTCGCCGGCCATCGCGTGCGCGGTGAGGGCGATGATTTTCAGGCGGGCGGTGGCCGGATTGGCGCGCAGGCGTCTGGTGGCTTCCCAACCGTCGATGATCGGCAGGGACATGTCCATCAGCACGATGTCGGGCATGCCCGCAGAGGCCATCGAGATCGCTTCGGCGCCGTCGACGGCGATGGTGATCTGGTGGCCGAGCCGTGTGAGGCGGCGGCTGAGCATGTCGCGGTTGAGTTCGTTGTCTTCCACCAACAGAATGTTCGCCATCGTGGGTCCCTTTAGCCGGTCGTTGCCAGCGCCTCGCTGATGGCGCGGGCGAGGTCGCGGTGGGCGCTGTGGCCCTTGGCGATGATCTGGCGGGTCATGCTGTCGAGCAGGTCGCGTTCGCTGGCCTCGATCTGTTTGGCGGAGACGACGACGACCGGCACATCGCGCCATTGCGGGGCGGCGCGCAGTTCGGTGAGGAAGGTGAAGCCATCCATTTCGGGCATCAGCAGATCGAGCACGATGAGCGCCGGGGTGGGGTTGGCGGCGAGCCAGTGCAGCGCCTCGCGGCCATTGCCGGCCAGGGCTGCGTGATGGCCGAGCGAGGCGACGGTGCGTTCGGTGAGTTCGCGGGTGGGCGGGTCGTCCTCGACGATCAGCACGGTGCCGCCGCCGACCTGCAGATGGGTCTGCAGCGCGCTGAGGAGATCGCCGCGATCGACCGGCTTGCTGAGCGAGGCGGCCGCGCCGAGGCTGAAGCCAAGGCCCTTGTCGCCGGCGATGGAGACCAGCAGGACGGGAATATGCGAGACGGCCTCATCGGATTTCAGCTGGGTAAGCACCGACCAGCCATCGAGTTGGGGCATCATGATGTCGAGCGTGATGGCGGCGGGACGCAGTTCGGCGGCCTTGTCGAGCCCTTCGCGGCCGGAGGCGGCGTAGGCGACGCGGTAGCCCTCGCGGGTGAGATAGGCGCCGATGATGCGTCGCGCCGCCTGGTCGTCATCGATCACCAGAATCAGGGCGCCGTTGCCGGCGGCTTGGGTGGCCTCGTCGTCGGCGATGGGCATGGCGAGGGTGGTGGCACCCTGCTCGACCGGCAGCACCAGCTGGAAGGTGGAGCCAACGCCCGGGGTGCTGCTGACGGTGACGTCGCCGCCGAGGATCTTGGCGAAGCTGCGGGTGATCGCCAGGCCAAGGCCGGTGCCGCCGAAGCGGCGGGTGGTCGAGCCGTCGGCCTGCACGAAGGCCTGGAACAGGCGGCTGAGCTGCTCCTGGGTCATGCCGATGCCGGTGTCGATGACGGCGAAGCTCATCATGCCGGTGGGCTCGCGGGCGGCGCGCAGGGTGACGGTGCCGGCCTCGGTGAATTTGCAGGCGTTGGAGAGAAGATTCAGCAGGCTCTGCTTGAGCTTGGTCATATCGGTGCGGATGGCGCCGAGATCAGGCGGGCAGTCGATCACCAGCGTGTTCTTGTTAGTGGCGGCGAGCGGACCGACCATCAGGCGGACATCCTCGATCAAAGCCGGGACATCGACGGGCTCGATATAGACATCCATCTTGCCGGCCTCGAT
>CAIVDX010000089.1 GCA_903904805.1 uncultured Rhodospirillales bacterium | reverse complement strand
TGCATGTGGGTGTGTTTTTCAACCATACCGGCCACCATATCGCCTCGTGGCGGCATCCACGCGCGCAGGCGGATGCGGCCATCAGCATCGAGCATTATGTGCAGATCACCCAGACCGCCGAGCGGGCGGGGCTGGATTTTATCTTTTTCGCGGATTCGGCGGCGGTGCGTGAGGCGCGCGAGGCGTCGCTGAGCCGTTCGGCGCAATATACCGCCTATTTTGAGCCGACCACGCTGCTGTCGGCACTGGCGATGGTGACCAAGCATATCGGCCTCGTGGCAACGGCCACCACCAGCTACAATGAGCCCTACAACATCGCCCGTCGCTATGCCTCGCTGGACTGGATCAGCAAGGGGCGCGCGGGCTGGAATGTGGTGACCTCGGGAAATGCCGCCGAGGCGTGGAATTTCGGCCGCGATGAGCATTTCGAGCATGCCGAGCGCTATCGACGCGCGCATGAGTTCATCGATGTGGTCAAGGGGTTGTGGGACAGCTGGGACGACGACGCGTTCATCCGCGACAAGGAGAGTGGCAGGTTCTTTGACTATGCCAAGCTGCACCGGCTGGATCACAAGGGGACGTTTTTCAATGTGCGCGGGCCGCTGAATGTGCCGCGGCCGCCGCAGGGTCATCCGGTGATCTTCCAGGCCGGCACCTCAGAGGATGGGCGTGAGCTGGCGGCGGCGACGGCCGAAGGGGTGTTCACCTCCGAGCTGACGGTGAAGGGGCAGAAGGAACATTATGACGATGTGAAGCGGCGGATGGCGCGCTATGGGCGTCGGCCGGAGGAGCTTCTGATATTGCCGGGGCTGACGGCGATCGTTGGTCGCACCGAGGCGGAGGCACGGGAGAAGCATGCCTATCTGCAGTCGCTGATCGACCCGATCGTCGGGCGGGATTTCCTGGGCATGCTGATGGGCGATTTCGATCTGTCAGGCTACGACATCGATGGTCCATTGCCGGATGCGGCGATGGACAAGGCGACCAGCAAGGGCACCGCGGCGAATATTTTCCGGGCGGCGCGCGAGGATGGTCTGACGATCCGCCAGCTGTGGGAGAAGCTCGCGGGCAGCCGCGGCAAGCTCACGCTGGTGGGCAGCACGATGCAGGTGGCGGACACCATGCAGGAATGGTTCGAAGCGTGGGCCTGCGATGGCTTTATCCTGCAGCCCTCCTATCTGCCGGGCGAACTGGATGAGTTCGCTGAGCTGCTGATCCCCGAGCTGCAGAATCGCGGACTGATCCGGGTGGGCTACGAGGGCAGCACGTTGCGGGAGAATATGGGCCTGGCGCGTCCGCCCAGCCGCTATGGTCGCAAGGTGGCGGCGGAGTAGCCCCGGCGTGATGCGGGCCTGATGGTCGCTCTCCGCCTGAGCGGCTAGACTGCCTGACATGGACGATGCGAACGATCCCGACCAGGCATCTGGCCTGGCCGCTGAGCGGCGAGATGCGCCCGAGGGCCGGCGTGGGGCTGTGGTGGCGTTATTATTGATCCTTTGCCTGGCCGCGATCGGGTGGGGGGTGGCGCATGTGCTGCACCGCACATCCAGTTTGCAGGATTGTGTGATGAGCGGGCGCAGCAACTGCGCGCCGGTGGAGCGTTCGTAACCGGCGGGTGTGGCTTCGGCCTGCGCTTTAAAAATTGGCAATTGGCAAGCATGCCCGGCGCGGCCGCGCGCTGATTCTAATTCTAGATAATAATCATATATTAAAACACCTCATTGACCTGCCTTCGTGTATTTTTGGTTGTATATTTCCGGTGTTGCAATCTATTCTTCTGTATTCTTCAGATTTTCGTTCGTAATTTGTCAAAAAATCCGAGAATTCCCATCTTTGTTGTTGACTTGATATGACCCGCGCGTCATTTTTTGGCCCATCGTCGCGTGTGGAGATCATGCACGGGCATTCACTCAGACGAGGCGGGGTTTGCCTGCCGGAGGTCGTGATGACGAAGCGAGGCGACAGCACAACCATCCTGACCGCCATGACCGCGGCCGCAGGGGCGCTCGCCGCGGGGTCAGCCGCGCAGGCGCAGACGGTGTTTACGCAGGTCGATCAGTTCGTGGGCTTCACCGGCGGCGTCGCCACGGCGCCTTATGATTTCAGCATCGCCGGCGGCTTCGGCTTCAATATCGGGACGTCGCAGTTTCCGATCCACTCGACCGGTGGCGCTGCCTTCCCGACATTCATCGTCCAGGCGAGTTCGAACCACTCCAGCTATTTCAAAATGAAGACCTTCGTGTCGAATCCCACGGTGGGCGCTACGTTTCAGCGCGCAGCACCGGCCGGCGGTGCGTCGACCTGGGCGACCAACAGCAACAATGCGGTGTCCATCGCCGACTTTCTCATCCAGCAGGGCAGCACCAGCGCCAATGCGACCCAGCAATATCCGGTCCCGTCCGGCACCCAGTATTTTCTGTTCCAGTTCGGCACTGGCGTGCCGGGGCAGCCTGATTACGGTTGGCTGGCCGGCACTCTGCAGGATGCCGGAACCGGAAATTTCGGCATCCAGATCGATACGATCGCCTACAACACGGACCACAGCTTCCTTGCCACGCCGCCCAGCGTGCCCGAGCCGGCGTCGGCCGGATTGCTGGCTCTGGGTGCGCTGGTGAGTGGTGCTGCGGGCACCCGCAGGTTCAAGCGCGGCCGGGTCACGCGGGCGCGCCAGGCAGCCTGACCGGTTTGGTCAGGGCAGGGTGGCGAAGACCATGTCGTCGCGCACCGCCAGATCGATCTTCTGCAGACGGTAGCGGGGGTCGCCGGGATGGCGGCCGGTGCGCAGATCAAACTCGAAGCCGTGCCAGGGGCAGACCACGTGGCGCTCGGATGCGAAGCAGAGGCCCTCGCTGGTGCGGTCCTCGGCGAGGGCTTCGCTGACCCGGTTGAACACCCGGCCCTGGCAGACCGGGCCCTGGAAATGCGGGCATTGGTTGCGCCAGGCGACCAGGTCGCCGTCGACGCGGAAGACGCCGAATTCCTCGCCCTCGATGGCATAGACCTTGTAGTCGCCCTCGGAGAAGTCGCTCGCCGGACCCAACAGAATTTCACTCATGATTTTTGCTTCCCCCAACACGCCACGGCTTTAGAGACCCGCTGCCGGACGCCCGTACCACATTGCAACATCGAATAGATTGAGCCCCGCCCCGCGGATCACCGCGCAGGCCAGGGTGACCGCCTCGGTGGCGGTGACGGCCTCCGGCGCGAAGGGCGATGGCTCGGCGTCGGCGCGCTCGGATTTCGCCGCGTAGAGGCGCACGACCGCGGTGAGCACCTCACGCATGGTCTCGTCGCTGATGCGCTCGGGCTCGCCCGCCGCCAGTGCCGCCTTGGTGGCGGCGACGAAATCGCTGCCGGTCACGCTGTGACCGGGGCCGAGGGAGCTGTTGGGCGTTTGGCGAGTTTGCTGGCGGGCACTTCAATGTTGAAGATCCGCGCGGCATTCAGGCCGAGGATGTTGCGTTTGGCCTGCTCGGACAGAAAGGGCAGGGTGGTGATCGTCGCCGGCAGGTCGAAATCCCAGTGCGGCCAGTCGGAGGCGAAGAGCAGCTGCGATTCGGCGTTGATCGCGTCGAACGTTGCCTCTGTGAGGGCGAGGTTGCTGCGCTCGAGCGGCTGGGAGGTGAAATACATCTCGCGGATATATTCGCTCGGACGGCGCTTGAGCAGCGGGGCCTCGGCGGTGCGCATCTGATACTCGGCATCGAGGCGCTGCATCATGAAGGGGATCCAGGCCAGGCCGCTTTCCACCCAGATCACCTTCAGCTTTGGGAAGCGCTCGGGCAGGCCGTTGATCACCCAGTTGCCGAGATGGACCATGTTGAAATAGGCGAAGCTGATGGCGTGCATGGTGAGGAAGCGGTTCACCTGCTTCATCGACTCGTCGCCCCAATGGAAGCCGGCATGGAAGGCAAGCGGCAGGCCGGTTTCCTCGATCATCGCATACAGGCGCATATAGTCGTTGTGATGCACCGGCTTGTAGCGGGTGGAGGTGACGGTGAAGCCGATGATGCCGGGCTTGCCAGCGAATTCCTCGACCACCTTGCAGCAGCCCTTGGGGTCGTTGAACGGCAGATAGACCATGCCGGCCAGACGCGGGTCATCGGGCAGCACGCGCTCGATCAGCCAGCGATTGAAGGCGGTGCCGAGCGCGGTTTCGATCTCGGGCTGGGGGTGCATGCCCAGGGTGAGCATCGGGGTGGGGAAGACCACCATGACGTCGATGCCCATGCTGTCCATCGCGCGCTGGCTGAGAATGGTCTGGCGATGCAGGCCGCCTTGGGGTGTGGCCTCGGCGAGCTGCGCCTGGTGCGGGATGCGGCCGAAGACATCCTGAAAATTCATGCCGGGCTGGTTGTTCAGCAGGCCGGTGGGGGCGCCGACGCGGTCCTGGAAGCTTTTGGCCATGTGGCGGATGACGTCGTTGTCGATGCGGTCGGTGACCTCGGACCAGAAGGCGGTCTCGGTGACATGCGCGTCGATATCAACGACGAAATAGTCATCGAGGTCCTGCGCGAGGTCGGCGGCGTGGGCGAGGATGTCGCGCGTGTCGGTGCGGATGCCGATCTTGGGCAGTTCGTGCAGCGGTGCGCCTGGACGCTCGATCTTGTTCATGCCGGTTCTCCCTCGCCTTTGGATCAGTCTGCCACGTGCGTGGCGGTTGGCAAATCGCCTTAGTCGGTTTGGATGATGCTGTGGTCGAGCCAGTCGAGCACCAGGTCGGCGATGGTGTCGGAATTGTCTTCCATCATCAGCATGTGGCCGTTGCCGGTGATGCCGTGTTCGGCGAGCCAGACGAACTCGGCCTGTGCGCCGTGCTCGCGCAGCCAATGGACGATGGGTTCGTCGATCTCGCGCGGATGGTCGAGATCGTTGCTGCCGGTGACGACGACGATCTTTTTGCCGGCGAAGCAATGGGGATCGCGCACCCGGACCTGGGTGCCGAGCGTGTTCTGTCGCTCATACAGCAGGCGGGCGGCGGTGGCGGTGAGCATGCGGCTGTAGGCGGGCAGGGCGGCGCGCGGGAAGTGGCGGGAGTCACCGACCAGCTTGCGCTCGACGAAGGCGACATCGTTCAGGCTGAAGCCGCTGCGCGGGATGCGGCTGGTGCGGGTGGGCGAGCGGACCTCAATCTCGGTGTCGGTCTGTGCGGTGATCTCGCCTTCGGGCTGAATATTGCCGGGCGGGCCCGGGGCAATGGCGACGATGCCGGCGATGCGGTGGGCGCGCAGTTCGGCCACGCGCCAGCCGAGCGCGCCGCCCATGGAGTGGGTAACGAGCACGACCGGACCGATGATGCGGTCGATCAGCTCGGCCAGGCCCTGGCAGACCAGTTCGCCGGTGAGCTGCTCGGCGGGCAGGGCGCCGCTGCGGCCGTGGCCCGGCCAGTCCGGAACCAGGGTGGGGTAGCCGCGGGCGGCGAAGCGGCTCGCCCAACCCGGGCGGCCATCGGCGGTGGTGAGCCAACAGCTGCCGGTGTGGGCGCCGCCATGGATCAGCAGCAGGCTGGGATGGCTGGTGGGGGCGGCTGGCTGGAGATGGTCGTAATAGACCGCGATTGGACTGGTCGTGACATGGCCGCGGTGCGACAGACCGGTTGGGTGCATCGTGTGATGACCTGCCTTGGTGCGCCTGGGCGCACGGTTTCTTCCCTGCCGCCGAGACTAGCGGACAGTCTCCACCACCGCCAGCTTGGGCGACAGGGCAGTGGCCTGCGCGATGGTCATGCGCACCTCGAACATCGCGCCGCCTTCGGGTGGGCTGATGAGGGTGAGCGAGCCACCGAAGCGGTTGATGGTGCCCTTGCACAGCCACAGGCCGAGGCCGGAGGCGGGCGCGCGATCACCGGATTGGTAGGCATAGACCGGCGCAAACGGTTCGAAGATGGAGGCCCGCTGCGCCTCGGGAATCCCTGGCCCGTTGTCGGCAACCCGGATCACCACCATCGCATTCTCGACATCGGCGGACAGGCGCAGTTTGCGAAAGCCAGGGAAGGTCGCGAGGCCGTCTCGTGCATGGGTGATCAGGTTGGCCAGCGCCTGCTCCAGCGGTGCCGCGCGGCCCAGCACCGCGGGCAGATCGGGGGCGATGTCGGTCACCACCGCGATCTGCTCCTGATACAACGCCGCCTGGGTGAGGAGCAGCGCGCCTTCGATCACCGTGGGCACGGAGACCGAGACGAGGGCGGTGTCTTCCTTGCGGCCGAAGGCGCGGAGATGCTCGACGATGTGGCGCGCGCGCATGGCCTGCTCGACAATCAGCCGCAGGCGCTTGCGCACGCGGACCGCGGCTTCCGCGGGGGGCAGATCGAGATCTGCGGTGGCGTTCTCGGCGGCGAAGGACATCACCGCGATTGGCTGGTTGAGCTCGTGGGCGATGCCGGTGGCGAGGTCGCCGAGTGTGGCGAGCTTCGAGGCGCTGAGCAGCTGGTCCATCATCGCGTGCTCGCGGGTGACGTCGCTGATCTTGCCGAGCAGCTCGAAGCGGCCGCGAGCGCGGGCGGCACCACGCCTAGCGCTGACCTGGAGCCAGATCGGCTGACCGGCATGGCCGATGGCCTCAATGGTCAGCGTGGCCTCGCCGGCACGGCCGACCTCGCGGACAAAATCACGCAGCTGGGCGCGCTCATGCCGACCGAAATGCGGCAGCCGGCAGATGCGGCCGAGATTGTCACTCACGAAGCTGGGCGCGAACCCACCGCGGGGCCCGGCCTCGCCGGCGAAAAGGGCGGTGGCGAGATCGCGGATCAAGGTCTCGACCCTCCGCCGGGCCAGCATTTCAGCCTCGCGCAGAGAGCTGAGGTCGGCGAGCCGGCGTTGCTCGGCACGGCGGGTGCGACCACTCTGGATCAGCAGGGTGAGCAGCGCGGCGATCAGCGGCAGCGCGAGGCTGATGGCGCGGAACTGCGGGCGCAGGCGGGCGGTCGTCTCGGCATCGATCGAGGGCAACGTGGCGCTTGCCATCACAATCAGGCCGGTGGAGGGCATCACGCGATAGCCACTGATGAGTGGTTCGCCGGTCACCCCGCCGATCATTTCGACCGTGCCAGTAGGAGCCGCCCTGGCGCGGGCGAGCAGGGCCTCATTGATCTTGCTTTTGCGGGAGATCACCTGCTCGTTGTCGCGGGTGCGGCCGAGGATGATGCCGTCCTCCGCGCGGACAAGATTGCTCCACATGGCCTCGCTTTGACCGTCAGAGGCCAACAGATCGCCAATCTGCCGGGCATCGGTTGAGACCATCGCAACGCCGAGGAATTTTCCGGACGGGTCGGACACGCCGCGGACAAACTGGATGCGCCAGGTATGGGTGGTGCGACCGATCATCGGCGCTGGTACGAACGTCTGGCCCGGATGGGCGCGGGCCTCGGAGAAATAGTCGCGGTCGGCGTCGTAGTTGCCGATGCCGACATTGCGCGAGCTCCAGCGGGTGATGCCGTCGTGATCGAGCCAGAGGATGAGCGCGCCGTTCAGCCGGGCATTGCCAGAGTAATGCTGCAATTGGTTGGTGATTTCGGCGGCGGGGCCGGTCTGGTTGTCGTCGACGAAGGACTGCCGGAGCCGGACGAGATCGAGCACCATGTCGATCGAATCGGTGAATCGGGTGAGGCGTTCGGCGGTGCCGGTGGCGCGCTCCAGCAGCGCCTTCTTCACATCCTCCCGGTGGGCGACGATGGCCGCGCGCTCGACCTGTGCGCCGATGATGGTGACGGCCAGCAGCGTGAGCAGCCCAGCGAGCAGGGGAAGAGCGGCGAACATGATCTGGCGTGTCATGGCCGTGCGGAGGAGCGAACGTCGAAGCCGGCCGAGCAGGGGGCGACCTTGCGGGGAGTTGTCGGGTTGGGTGGCTGCGCTGAAGGGCATCCCGCGCCGAGCGCCTTAGACGGGTGGCGTGGTCGACGC
>CAIVDX010000088.1 GCA_903904805.1 uncultured Rhodospirillales bacterium | reverse complement strand
CGTTCGACCCGCTGTGCCCTGTTACCTTCCGGTTTGAACGGTTGGAGGTCAATCCGCGCTTCGCCACGATTTCACGCCTGTCCAACGCGGCGGTACTGGCACGGCTGCGCATCGATATGGAGGATCGCGGCGGCCGCCTCGAATTGCTGCTGCCCTACGCCACGCTGGAACCGGTGCGCGAGCTGCTGCTGCAGCAATTCATGGGCGAGAAATTCGGCCGCGATTCGATCTGGGAAACACATCTCGCCGAGGAGCTCTGGAACACCGAGGTGGATCTCCAGGTGGTGCTGGATGAACAGGTCATGCAGCTGTCGGAGGCGGCCAGTTTGCGGCCTGGCAGCCGCATTCTGCTGAGTTGCGCGCCGGGGGCGCCGGTGGATGTGCGCTGCGGTGTGGTTCCGCTGTTCGAGGGGCGGGTGGGCCGGCGGCAGAACCGTCTGGCGGTGCGCATCGAACGTGAACTCCGCTCCGAGGTGCAGGAGCGGGCATGAGTTTGGTTCTGACACAAAAAGGCGCGCGCATGCAGACAGGAAGTTTGTTGCCCGAACTGGTGTTGATCGCATTGCTGGCGGCGACATTGTTCCACGCGGTCCGGCTGGAGCGCGCGCTCGGAGTGCTGAGGCGCGACCGTGCGGCCCTCGAACAGATGGTGGTAGGCTTCAACGACGCGACGCGTGCCGCTGAGGCGGGCGTTGAACGTCTGCGCGGTGCTGCCGAAGGAGCCGGGCGCGACCTCGCTGAGCAGCTGCAACGCGCCCAGTCACTCCGTGAGGATATCGCATTTCTCAGCGAACGCGGCGAAAAGATCGCCGATCGACTGGAGGCCAGCATGCGCGCCGGTCGCCCGCAAACGGAACCACCTGAGCGCGCCATCATCGGGCGCGGCGAGACCATGCCCCGCAGCCAGGCGGAGCGCGACCTCCTGCGGGTGATGCGCGCGGTGCGCGCATGAGACTGCGCATCTTGAACGCACGGCTGCTGCCGATCACCACTGCCGCAATCGGCTGTGTGTTGGCCCAACGCATTGTGTTGGTTGGCTGGGGCCTGGGGGCACCCAACCTGCCGCTGCCCACCCTGCTCGGCTCGGCGATTGCACAGGCCGCAGAGAGCGCACCCGCAGCCACAGATCGGTCCGACGCCAAGCCGTCCGAAGCCAAGCGCGAACTCGCAAAGCAGGACGGCGCAAAGCAGCAGGATGCCGCAACTTCAGACCCCGGTGCCGCCGCGGATGCGGTCGGTTTGTTGGCGGATTTGCGGGCCCGGCGAGAGCAGCTGGCGATGCGCGAGCAGACCATCGCCCAGCGCGAAGCGCTGGTGCGGGCGGCAATGGCACGGGTCAATGATCGCATGGGCGAGCTCGCGGCGCTGCAGGCCAAGCTTGAACAGCTCGAGGCGGCAAGACGTGAGCACGAGGCCGCGAACTGGGCTGGCCTGGTGAAGCTCTACGAGACGATGAAGCCGCGGGAGGCCGCGGTGATCTTCAACGATCTCGAGCAGCCGGTGCTGATCGGACTGCTCGACCGGATGAAGGAATCCAAAGCGGCTCTGGTGCTGGGCGCAATGGCGCCGGATCGCGCGCGGGATGCCACCGCGGCATTGGCAGCCGCGCGCTCTCAGCGTGTGTCGGCACCGGGCAAGGTCGCTTCAGGCGGCGCGACGAAGAGTGAGGCGAGAACACAGATGGGCAACGGAGACAAGGGCACATGAGTATCGACAAATCGATGAATGTTCTGATTGTGGATGATTACAAGACCATGCTGCGAATTGTCCGAAACCTGCTCAAGCAGATCGATTTTCATAATGTCGAAGAAGCATCTGATGGGTCAGAGGCGCTGTCGAAGCTGCGCAGCGGCTCGTTTGGTCTGGTCATCAGCGACTGGAACATGCAGCCGATGACAGGCCTGCAGCTGCTGCAGGAGGTGCGCGCCGACAGCCGTCTGCGGCATCTGCCCTTCATCATGGTGACCGCAGAAAGCAAAAGCGAGAACGTCGTGGCGGCAAAGCAGGCGGGCGTGTCGAACTACATCGTCAAGCCCTTCAACGCCGAAACCTTGAAGGAGAAGATCGAAAAGGTGCTTGTCCATGCATGAGGAGTCTGATGGGTTGGCTCGCCGCCTCGAGCAGTTGAAACAGTCCTACCCGCAGGCCGAACCGGCGATGGTCGCCGAGGTGGTGCGTGCGGTGCTCGCCTCGATGCGCGGCGATCTCAATGCGCCGGAGACCGCTCTGCTGTCGGAGGTGGCCGAACTCGGCCGCACAATCGCGCGGGCCCGCGCCGAGATCGCGGCCCTGAAGGTGGACGACATCACCGCGAGCCATATTCCCTCCGCCACCGACGAACTCGATGCGATCGTCGCCCACACCGCTGCGGCGACGGAACAGATCCTCGAGGTCTGCGAACGGCTTGACGCTCAGGGCGTGGATGCCGATGTCACAACGCCGATCTACGAGGCCTGTAGCTTCCAGGACATCACCGGGCAGCGCATCAGCAAGGTGGTCGCCACGCTGAAGGCGATCGACGCCAAGGTCGCGCATATCGTCGCCGCATTCACGCCCGAGCACGAGGTGCCCCTTGATCTGCCGCTGGCGCCGCCGGATGCGGATCTGCTGAACGGGCCGCAGCTGCCGCGGCAGGCGATGGACCAGAGCGACATTGACCGGCTTCTGGCGGACTTCTGATGCGTCGTCCGGGATTCCGCATGCGCTTGGTGCTCACGCTTTTGCTTGTGCTGCCCAGGCTCGCGGGGGCGGCGGAGGGGCCTGCTGTTGCCTCCCGAAGCGGCTCGCACCCGGGCTATGGCCGCGTCGTGGTGGAAACTGCGTCGGCCGCTGGCTATAGCGTCGCGAGAGATGGCGCCCGCGTGGTGCTGAGTGTCGAGACTGGCGAGCTGATCGCACCGCCGCTCGCGCCGCAGAACGTCGTCGCGATCACCGGCGGCGTTGGCCGGCTGGAACTCGTCCTCGCACCCGGCGCCGATTTTCGGAGCATGAAGCTGGGTAACCGCATTGTGCTGGACGTGCTCGATCCAACTGCGCCGCAGCCGCGATCGCCACCCATGCGAACGGCGCAGGCGATATCGCCGCGTGCGGACCCGCCTGTCGATGCCAGGCCTGCGCCTCCGCCAAAGGCTTCGGCGAGCGGCGCAGGGCAGTCAGCCGCTTCAGCTGCCGCCCCGTCACCATCGGCGCCTGTCAGGCCTCCTCCCAGCAATGGAAGGCCCACGCAGGCCGCAGCGCGCGCAACAGCTGCACCCGGCCCAGTTGCCTCGGTGCCAGCGTCGCTCGAGCCTGCGGGCGCGGATCGGACCGCTGCCGACGCACCGGCGTCGCATGGTCTGACGTCGCAGGTCCCGGCCGCGCCGGCTTGGCCTGAGGTCACCGGGCTCCCGCTGACGCGGCCAGCTGTCGAACGGCAGCCTGACGGGGTGGCCGCGGTCGCGACCCCAGCGGCTGCTGTGCCGGCGTCGCCGATCGCTGCCGAACCGTCGGCGAGCCCGGTCGCGCTGCTGGCCGAGACCGGGGAGCCGCAGGAGGGCGTGCTGCTGCCGATGGCGCCTGACACCGGTGCGGCGGCGTTTCGCCGCGGGGATCGTCTGCTGGTGGTGTTCGACGAGCGGCGGCCGATCGACCTGGCCGCACTCGTCGCCGACCCCGGCTTCGCCACGGCGACGATCCAACTGCTGCCCGAGGCCACGCTGCTGAGCCTGCCTGCCGGCGATGTGCTGTCGTTGACGCGGGAGGCTGCTGGCTGGCGGGTTCGGCTGGCTGTGGCACCGCTTGGTGCGATCACGCCGAGCCTGCGCGATGGCGCGCTTGTTTTGCCAGTGGGGCAGCCCGGGCGGGTGGTCAGCGTGCCGGACCCGATCTCGGGCGGGAACCTTCTGGTCGGCACGCTGCGTGGTGGAGGCGAGCTGCCGCCGGCGGCGATGCGCACCGCGCGCGTCTCGCCGTTCGCCGAGATGCCGCTGAGCCTGCGGGGCGTGGTGGTGGTGCCGCGCAGCGATCGCCTGGTGCTGCGCGCCAGCGGGGACAGTTTTATCCTCGGCGGGCAGGGGCTCGATCTGGGCGCCGCCGGCGGCGTTGCGGATATGCCCGCGCTGCTGAAGGCGGCCACGCTGACCCGCCGGTTCGAGCTGCCCGACCGCGATCCGGCCACCCTGTTGCGGCTGCTGCGTGAACGCACCGAGAGTGCGGCGGCGGCACCGGCGCGCGCGCGCACCCAGGCGCGGCTGCAGGCCGCGGAGGCGATGGTTGCGCTGGGCATGGGGGTGGAAGCGGCCAGCCTGCTGCGGGTGGCGGCGGCGGAGGATGCTGCGGGCGCCCAGGGGGCCGATGTTCAGGCGCTGGCTGCCGTTGCCGCATTGCTGGCCGGCCGTGTGGGAGACAGCGCTGCTCTGGACGACCCGGCCCAGGACGGGAGCGACGAGATCACCCTGTGGCGGGCGGTTCGGCTGATGCGCCTGCAGCCTGATGAGGCGGTGAGCGCCGCGGCGGCGGCGCCGATGTTCGCGGCGACGATGCCGTTGATCGCCTCCTATCCCAGCCCGCTGCGCGACCGGCTGCTGCCGCTGGCTGCCGAGGCCATGGCGCTCGGCGGCGAGCAGGCAGCGGCCCGTGCGTTGGCCAGTGAGCGGGCCGACGATCCGTCCCTGGTGTTCACCCGCGCGCTGCTCGCCGAAGCCGGCACGCCGGCGGCAGCACTGGCGGCCTATGATTCGCTGGCGACCGGCCGGGACCGGCTGATGCGGGTGCGGGCAGCGCGACGGGCCATCGAGCTGCGCCTGGCTGGGCATCAGATCGATGCCGGCGAGGCGGCGCGGCGGATGGGGGCGCTGATCTATGCGTGGCGGGGGGATCAGCGTGAGATCGCGCTGCGCCGCCGGGTGGCGCAGCTGATGGAGGAGGCGGGCAAGCCGCGCGAGGCGATGGCGCTGCTGCGCGAGACCGAGGCGATGGCGCCCGATCAGCTGGCCGCGCTGCGGGCGGCGCGGGCCGGTGTTCTGGCGAGGCTGGCCGCCTCGGCGACGTCGGTGGGGGCGCTGGAATTCGTCGCCGCCGCGGAGGAGAACCTGGATGTCGCGCCGCAGGGGCCGCATGAGAGCGCGTTCGCCGAGACGCTGGCCGAGCGGCTGGTGAGTGCCGAGATCCCGCGGCGCGCGGTGCCGCTGCTGGAGCGGCTGATGCGTGGCGCCGATGGCGGCGCCAAGGCGGAGTTCGGCGCGCGGCTGGCGATGGTGCGGCTGAGCGACACCGATGCCGAGGGCGCGATCGCGGCGCTGGACGAGTCTGACGAGCCGGAGCTGGGGGGGGCGCTGGCGCTTCGGCGGGCGCGCATCGGCGCGCAGGCGCTGGCGGTGCTGGGGCGGCCGGCCGAGGCGGCGGCGCGGCTCGCGGCGTTCGATGATGTGGAGAGTATCCGCGCCCGCGCGCGCTTCGCCGAGGCCGCCCAGGACTGGCCAGGCGCGATGGCGGCGCTGGAGGGGCTGGTGGCGGCATTGCCTGGCGATGGGCCGCTGGAGGGCTCGCAGGCGGAACTCGTTCTGGAGGCGGCGGCGGCGGCGGCGAACGACCATAATGAGGCGATGCTGGCGCGTCTGGCGCCGCTGGCGCCGCGGCTGGACGCCGCGCGGGCGGATTTGTTCCGACTTCTTATTGAAGCGCCGGTTGGAGCCGTGGCTGATCTGGATCGTTCTGAAAAAGAGTTAAACTTGGCAAAACACGCTCTGGCGACGATGAACTCTCCATGACAAGTGGTGGCGGCCAGATGATCCGATCAGCGCTCGCAGTGCCGAGCCCCAAGAAATGCAGGGCCGGAGGATAGAAATCACTTGCGGAGAGGGGGGGGGGGCCTTAAACCCGCCCGACTTTGGCCCAAGGGGGTGATTGGCACCCAACAGGTCATCTACTGGTTTGGGGGTACGTGATGAACGCACTTGCTCAACTGGGGATGGTCTCGGATTTCCCGAGCGAGAACCAGACGATTGCTGCGCAAGACAACGTTGCGCAGAAGGACTACTTCGTCCTCAAGGACGGAGTGAAGTTCGCCGGCACACATCTCTTGGTCGACCTTTGGGGAGCCACGAATCTTGCCGATCCCAGCCATATCGACGTCGCGCTGCGCGAGGCGGCGGTGACGGCTGGGGCGACGATCCTGCACAGCCATTTCCATCACTTCTCGCCCAATGGCGGGGTGTCTGGCGTGGTGGTGCTGGCGGAGAGTCACATCTCCATCCATACGTGGCCGGAACGGAACTTCGCCGCGATCGATATTTTCATGTGTGGTGCCTGCAACCCGCATGATGCGATCGAGGTGCTGCAGCGCGCGTTCGAACCCGAGCGGATCGATCTCGACGAGCAGCGCCGGGGTATCGTCTCCTAAACATCTCAGCTGCGATTGCTGTTCGACGCGCCCTGGAGGATGCTCCAGGGCGTGTTCGATCGCGCGCGGAGGGTGACCATGTCTGACGACATTTGGGTGACGGAAACGCTGTATCCCGGTTGGGGCCAGCGGTTCCGGCTGGTGCGTGAGCTTGCGCATGTGACGAGCGCGTTTCAGGAGATCCAGGTCTTCGAAAGCGCGTCGCACGGCAATGTGCTGGTGCTGGATGGTGCGATCCAGATCACCGAGGCCGATGAGTTCGTCTATCAGGAGATGCTCGCGCATGTGCCGTTGCTGGCGCATGGCGCGGCGGAAAGCGTGCTGATCATCGGCGCGGGCGATGGCGGTGTGCTGCGGCGGGTGTTGCAGCATCGCAGCGTTGCGCGGGCGGTGATGGTGGAGATCGATGGCGAGGTGATCCGCCTGGCGCGCGAATTCCTGCCGGCGATCGGTGGCGATGCGTGGGACAATCCGCGCGGCCAGGTGATTGTGGGTGATGGCATCGACTATGTTGCCCGCGCGCCGGATGCGAGCTTTGATGTGATCATCGTGGACAGCACCGATCCGGTGGGTGTGGGCGAGGCGTTGTTCACCGATGAATTCTACGCGCAGTGCGCGCGCGTGCTGGGCCCGCGCGGGCTGATCGTGAACCAGTGCGGTGTGCCCTTCATGCAGGCCGACGAGCTGCGCGAGACGAGTGCGCGGCGGGCGCGGCATTTTGCCCATGTCGGGGCCTATGTGGCGGCGGTGCCGACCTATGTGGGTGGCTTCATGACGCTGGGCTTCGCCTCCAAGGTGGCCGGCGTGGGTGAGGTGGATGTGGCGACGTTGCGCGCGCGGGCCGAAGT
>CAIVDX010000087.1 GCA_903904805.1 uncultured Rhodospirillales bacterium | reverse complement strand
TGCCGGTCTTCTCGCCCAGATAGGTCAGGATCGCGCCCGACTCGAACACGCTGATCGGCGCGCCACCCGGCCCGTCCGGATCGGTGATCGCCGGGATCTTGTTGTTCGGGCTGATCGCCAGAAACTCCGGCGCGAACTGCTCGCCCTTGGAGATGTTCACCGGCTTGATGGTGTAGGCCAGCCCCATTTCCTCCAACGCCACGGAAATCTTGCGCCCGTTCGGCGTCGGCCAGCCCCACAGGGTGATGCTCATTGGAAGTTCCCTTTTCAGCTCAAGTGTTTTTTCAGGATCTCATTCACCAGCGCCGGATTGCCCTTGCCGGCCATCGCCTTCATCACCTGGCCGACGAAAAAGCCGAACAATTTGTCCTTGCCGGAGCGATACTCCGCCAGCTTGTCCGCATTCGCCGCCAGCACCGCGGCCACAGCCGCATCGATCGCCCCGGTGTCGGTCACCTGGCGCAGACCCTTCTCCTCAACGATCTCAGCCGCCGGCCGGCCGGTCTCCACCATCGCCTCGAACACCTCCTTGGCGATGCGGCCATTGATCGTGCTGTCGGCCATCAGATCGAGCAGCCCACCCAGATTGGCCGCACTCACCGGGCTGGTGGTGATATCGCGCCCGGTACGATTGAGTGCCGCGAACAGATCGCCGGTCACCCAGTTCGCCGCCATTCGGCCATCGCGGCCCTTCGCCACCGTCTCATAGAAATCGGCGATCGCCTGCTCCGCCACCAGCACCCCGGCATCATACACCGGAATGCCATACTGGCTCACCAGCCGCGCCCGCTTCTCGTCCGGCAGCTCCGGCAGATGCGTCTTCAGCTCGTCCACCCAGGCCTGCTCGATGATCAGCGGGGGCAGATCCGGATCGGGAAAATACCTGTAGTCATGCGCATCTTCCTTGCTGCGCATGCTCCGCGTCTCGTTGCGTGAGGGATCGAACAGCCGCGTCTCCTGACGCACCTCCCCGCCCGACTCCCACAGCGCCACCTGCCGCTTCGCCTCCGCCTCGATCGCCAACATCACGAAGCGGATCGAATTCACATTCTTCACCTCGCAACGCGTGCGGAACTCCTCGCCGGGATGGCGCACCGACACATTCACGTCGGCGCGCATCGAGCCCTCCTCCATGTTGCCATCGCAGGTGCCGAGGTAGCGCAGAATGGTGCGCAGCTTGCGCAAATACGCCCCCGCCTCCTCCGGCGTGCGAATGTCCGGCTCGCTCACAATCTCCATCAGCGCCACACCGGCGCGATTGAGATCAATGAAGCTGCGGCTGGGGTCCTGATCATGCAGAGACTTGCCGGCATCCTGCTCCAGATGCAGCCGTGTGACACCAATCGACCGCGTCGACCCATCGGCCAGCTCGATCTCGATCTGCCCGGTGCCCACAATGGGATGCGCGAACTGGCTGATCTGATAACCCGCCGGCAGATCGGCATAGAAATAATTCTTCCGATCAAACCGGCTGTACAGATTGATCTGCGCGTTCAGCCCCAACCCCGTGCGCACCGCCTGCGCGATGCACTCCTGATTGATCACCGGCAGCATGCCAGGGAACGCCGCATCCACGAAGCTCACCTGGCTGTTCGGCTCCGCACCAAACGCGGTGGCCGCGCCAGAGAACAGCTTGGAGTTGCTGATCACCTGGGCATGAACCTCCAGCCCGCAGACGATCTCCCAGCTGCCGCTATTGCCTTCGATTGTATACGTCATAGACCAACACTCACTTTTTGAAGGCCAAGTCGCCCCCACACACGGCAAACATCAGGGGTCCGGGGCCGTACGGCCCCAGCGGGTCCAGGGCAGAGCCCTGGCCTTATCATGCCCTCACCGCCGGCTTCGCGCTGAATCCGGCCGCCCGCTCAAGCGCCGCCCCCACCGCAAACACGCTTTCCTCATCGAAATGCCTGCCCAGCACCTGCAATCCCAAAGGCAGCCCCTGGCTGTCCAGCCCCGCCGGCACCGACAGCCCGGGAATCCCCGCCATGCTCGCCGGCACGGTGAACACGTCATTGAGATACATCTGCACCGGATCAGACGGCTTCTCCCCCTGGGCGAACGCCGCCGAGGGCGCCGTCGGCGTCAGCAGCGCATCCACCTTGGCAAAGGCTTCGGTGAAATCACGCAAAATCAGCGCCCGCACCTTCTGCGCCCGCAGATAATATGCCTCGTAATAGCCGGCCGAGAGCACATAGGTGCCGATCATGATGCGCCGCTTCACCTCGTCGCCGAACCCGGCGGCGCGCGTGCGCTCATACAGATCGATCAGATCCTCGCCCTCCACCCGCGCGCCAAACCGCACGCCGTCATAGCGCGCCAGATTCGACGACGCCTCGGCAGGCGCGACAATGTAATAGGTCGCCAGCCCATATTTCGTGTGCGGCAGCGAAACATCGACAATCTCCGCCCCCGCCTCGCGCAGCCATCCGATGCCCTGCTCCCAAAGTGCCGCGATCTCGCCAGGCAAATTCTCCGGCCGATACTCGGCGGGAATGCCGATCTTCATCCCCTTCACCCCGCGCGCGCAGGCCGCGCGGAAATCCGGCACCGCCACATCCACCGAGGTGCTGTCCTTCGCGTCATACCCGCTCATCGAGCCCAGCAGGATGGCGCAATCCTCCACACTGCGCGCCACCGGCCCGGCCTGATCCAGCGAACTCGCAAACGCCACGATCCCCCAGCGCGAGCACCGCCCATAGGTCGGCTTGATCCCCGCGATGCCACAAAAACTCGCCGGCTGGCGGATCGACCCACCAGTATCCGTCGCCGTCGCCCCCATCGCGATGTTCGCCGCGACCGCCGCCGCCGACCCACCCGACGAGCCCCCCGGCACCAACGGCGCGGCATCACCACGCCGCTGCCAGGGATTGGTCACCGGCCCATAGGCCGAGGTCATGTTCGACGAGCCCATCGCGAACTCGTCCAGATTCGCCTTGCCGAGGAACTACGCCCCATCGCGCAGCAGATTGGCCGTCA
>CAIVDX010000086.1 GCA_903904805.1 uncultured Rhodospirillales bacterium | reverse complement strand
CGGCCGATTGATGGCGGGTGCGCCTGCGCCACCGCCGGGCCGCGCCGGGAGATTGCCGGCGCTCGGCAGATTGCCCCCGCCCGGCCGATTGGGTGCCCCCGCGCCGTTGCCGGCCCCTGGCCGACCCTGGCCCGCATTGCCACCCATGGTCGGGCGCTGGCCCTGGCCGATGGCCGGCTTGTTCACCGCGCCGCTTGGCACCGAGACTGACGGCCGACCAGCCGCGTTCGGCGGCAGACCGCCACCGCCACCTGGACGCCCGCCACCGGCGATGCCGCCGGGCGCGCCCGGCCGCGCCGCGCCGCCGCCAACCCCACCCGGAGTATTCGGAGTATTCGGCCGTGCCGGTCCGTTCGGCCGACCCACCGGCCCGCTCGGCGGCCGCTGGTAGCCGCCGCCCGGTCGCCCGCCATTCGCCCCGTTGCCAGGCCGGTTCGGCTGCCAGTTCGCGTTGTTGATGGGCGGCCGATTGACGTTGATATTGTTATAGCGATTGACGTTCACATTCACGCTGCCGCCATAGCCACCATAGCCGCCGCCATAGCCCCAGCGCGGCGTCGCCCAGCCCCACAGCGAACTCGTCACCGCCACCGCGGCACCAAACGCGAGCGCGCCAACCACCGCATTGGCCACGTAATAGCCGGGAGGCGGCGGCATATAGACCGGCGGATACGACGGATACGGCCAGGCGCCGTAGACCTGCGTCGGGTTATATTGCGGCACATACACCACATCCGGCTGGGCCGGCTGGATCACGATCACCTGCGGCGGCGGTGGCGCGCCGGAATCGGTGCTCTGCGCTGTCAGCACCTGTGAGCTGACCACCTGCTGCGGCGTGCTCTTCAGCGTGCCCGCCGCCTGCGCCTGCGCGCGCAGACGCTGAATGGAATCCATCACGTCCGGCTGCTGCTCGGCGAACGCCCAGCCGACCTGCTGCAGCCATTCGAGGTTGGCGTTCATCATCGCCAGCACCTCGGGGAACGGCACCAGCGACTTCACCGACGGGTCCCAGTTCTGCGCCGCCAGCGCCTTCACCAGCGCATCGCCCTTGAGATCCTTGTTGCCTGGCTGTTCGATCCAGCGAGCGGCATCGACCACCTGAAGCGAAAAGGTCGTGGCCATCAGCAGTTGGGTCAGCAGCGGGTCGGGATACAGCGCGATCGGAGCCATCAAGGCGTCCAGCTGCTCGACGCTGTAGCTGCTCGCCTCGGTGTCGGTGCTCGCCGGGGCGGGCGCTGGTGGGGGTGTCTGCGCGAATGAAAGCCCGGGCGCGCCCAGGTTCAGCATCAGGCAGCAGGCGCCCAACCGTGTCAGTCGGATCAGCATTTTGCTCTCTCTCCCCGCGAACCAATTAACCATCGCAACAGTTTAGTGGGCTGTCGAGCGGTATCTCCATGACAGTGCCACTGGTCTGCCGGTTTGCCTTCGCATGATGCCATCGGATATAGCGGAGGCTCCCCATCACGGGAGCCACCCGATGACCTTGAGCGCGCGCCCTCATCTCCAACACCGCGCACGCGGCCGCACCCGGCCCGGCTAGGCCCGCGCAATGGTGCGTGAGAACGAGATCCGCGTCGGCGAGAAACAATGCGCGCTGCCGGAGACCGACGATGCCGGTCTGGTCTTCATCGGCACCATTCACACGCCCTGGACCTCGCGAATGGAAACCCCGCGCCAGGGAAGGCAGGACGGCCCGGTCTGCCGCATCGACGTGCTGCCGCTCTTCGCCCCCGCGCTCGCCGGGCTCGAGCACTATGCCGAGGTGGAGGTGCTTTACTGGCTGCACCAGTCGCGGCGCGACCTGCTGCTGCAATGCCCTGCCAATGACGGCAATCCGCGTGGCACCTTCTCGCTGCGCTCCCCGGTCCGGCCGAACCCGATCGGCACCTCGCGCTGCAGGCTGCTGCGCATCGAGGGGGCGAGCATCTTCGTCCAGGGCCTGGATTGCCTCGACGGCACGCCGCTGATCGACATCAAGCCCGACCGCTGCGCCTTCACCCCCATCGCGCCCCCGCAAAAGGGCGATTTCGAGGTTGCCGAATGACCAATCTCACCGGCCAGACAATCCTCATCATTGGCGGTAGCTCCGGCATCGGCCTTGCCACCGCGCAGGCGGCCGCTGCGGCTGGCGGCATCGTCACCATCGCCTCCCGCAGCGAGGCCAATCTGCGCGCCGCCGCTGCCACCATTCCAGGTGCCTCCTGGCGCGTGCTGGACACCACGAGCGACAGCGCGGTCGAGGCCTTCTTCGCCGACGGGATCGTGTGGGACCATGTCGCCATCTCAGCCGCCTCCACCAAGACCGGCCCCGCGCGCGCTCTGCCGATGGCCGACGCCTATGCCGCAATGGACAGCAAATTCTGGGGCGCCTTCCGCTGCGCCCGCGCGGTGACCATCGCCCCCACTGGCTCGCTCACGCTGGTCTCTGGCGGCCTCGCCCACCGCCCCAACGCCGGCGCCGTGCTGCAAGGCGCGATCAACGCGGCTGTCGAAAGCCTCGGCCGCGGCCTCGCGCTCGAACTCGCCCCCACCCGCGTCAACACCGTCTGTCCGGGCCTGATCGACACCCCCTTGCTCGCCAAACAGGGCGAGGCCGGCCGGGCGGCACGCATTGCGACGGCTGTGCAAAAGCTGCCGGCGCGTCGGGTGGGACTTGCCGAGGATGTCGCGCAGGCCATCATTATGCTGATGGGCAATCGGTTCGCCACCGCAAGCACGGTGGTGATCGATGGCGGGGCGGCGATCGCCTAGGAAGCATGTTCTTTTGTGAAAAAGGACCGAAATATCTTTTGAAATGATCGCACCGCATGGATGAAAGGGCACACTGATGAAGTGCGGGATTTGCGGGGCGGAGGCGGCGGCTCCGTTCAGGGCGCCGACGGCGGAGATGGCACCGGATCTGGACGGGCGGCCTGGTGAGCCGGCGCGCTCCACCTTGCGCCGCTGGATCGCGACATGCCGCAATTGCGGTGCGTCCGCGCCTGATCTCAGCGCGCTGCCGCAGACCGCGAACGAGATCATCGGCGAGCCCACCTACATGGAGCAGCGCTCGGCCGCGGTCCGCTGGGCGATGATCGCCGAGGGCCTGGGCAGCCAGGCCGATGCCGCCGAGGCCTATCTGCAGGCCGCCTGGGCCGCCGATGACGCAAACGATGCCGATGCCGCGCGCGCCTTCAGGCTGCACGTCGCCGCCTTGTGGGAGAGCGCGCCCCGCGCTGCCTTTCGCCGTGTCGATGTGCTGCGCCGCGCGGGAGACTTCGCCGCTGCGTCATCCGCGCTGGATGGCGTTGGTGTGGAGGACGACAATGACGCCGCGATTGTCGCATTTCAGCGCGCGCGGATCGCAGCCGGCGATCCCGGTCGCCACCTGATCAGCAGCGCCCTGCGCCCGCCCGCGCGCACGCCGCACGTGACGCATGTCCAGAAGAAATCCGTCGGCTTTCTGTCGCGTTTGTTTGGCCGCTGATCCAGCACCTTATTGATTTTCAAACGTTTTTTGGTTCTCTTTTCAACAAAGAACGCGTCTTCGCTTAGTCTGCCGCTGCTCTGAGCGCCGCGCCCGCCGCCAGCGGACACAATGGCAGCGCGAGCGCCAGAACCGCATAAGCCAGCAGCAGATGTGGCCGAGCCTCCAGCCCCGAGGCGGCGGCGTCAGCCGCGCCGGCGCCGAACACCAGCACCGGCACCGCCAGCGGCAGCACCAGGATCGGCAGCAGCACGCCGCCACGTCGCGCGCCCAGCACGATGGCGGCGGCCATGGTGCCGACCAAGGAGAGCACCATCGTGCCGGCGATCAGCCCGAGCAGCAGCGGCTCCATCGCGTCGGTGGGGGCGTTGAGCATCACTGCCAGCGGGGCCGCGGCGACCAGCAACGGCAGGCCGGTGACGAGCCAATGGGCGATGGCTTTCCCCAGCGCGATCGCCGCAGGAGGCAGGCCACACAGAAGCAATTGGTCGAGCGAGCCGTCCTCGTAATCCGCGCCCAGCAGGCGATCGAGCGGCAGCAGGGCGGCCAGCAGGGCGCAGACCCAGATCACGCCGGGCGCGAGGCGTGCCAGCAGGTCGGGTTCCGGGCCCAATGCGAGGGGAAACAGGGTCGCGGCGAGCAGGAAGAACAGCAGCGCGCCCAGACTGTCCGCGCCGTGGCGCACCGACAGGCGCAGCTCGCGTGAGATCAGCGACCAGAATTGGCTCATGCACCGAGCCTCAGCGTATCCGCCCCGGGCAGCGGCAGTTCGAGATGGGTGGCGGCGACCACCAGCCCGCCGCCGGCGCGGTGGGCGGCCAGCACCGCGCCGAGGCGACCGACAGAGGCGGCATCCAGCCCCAGCGTGGGTTCATCCAGCAGCCACAGCGTCGCGTTGGACACCAGCAGGCGAGCAAGTGCGAGGCGCCGGCGCTGGCCGGCCGACAGCATGCGCGCGGGCAGGTCGGCGAGCGGGGTGAGGTCGAACGCCGCCAGGGCAGGGGAGACATCCCGCCCGGCGGCCGCGAAGCGGAGATTTTCGACCGCTGTCAGGCCAGGCTTGATGGCGTTGCCCTCGCCCAGATAGGCGCAGCGCGCGGCGTGCGCGGGGCGGTCCTCGGCGATGTCCTGCCCGTTCCACAGCACCTGTCCGCCATCCAGCCGCTTGAGCCCGGCCAGCACGCGCAGCAGGGTGGATTTGCCCGCACCATTGGCGCCCAGCAGCAGCAGCGCGTTGCCTGGCCTCATCGCAAAGGCGACATCGCGCAGCACGAGCCGCTCACCGCGGAAGCACGACAGCGTGTCGGCGGCCAGGAGTGGAGGGGGACTGGTGATGGTTGGTCCGTTCAGCTGTCATATTTCCCGCACCGATTATAGACGGGGAGGGATCGGTATGGTTTAAGCCGCGTGCCGGTGGCAAGTCCGCGCGCCGGCCGCCTGCCGTCGCCGCCCCCCCGCGTGCGCAGCGTCGATCGTTCCGATGCGCGCCACCTCGGTCAAGCACGGCCAACCGATCGAGGTGCTGCCATGAACATTGTTGGCCACGACACGCTGAAGACCGGCCGCGAGCTGGTTGTCGACGGCAAGACCTACCATTATTTCTCGATCCCTGAGGCGGCCAAGCAGCTCGGTGATATCTCCCGCCTGCCGGTCAGCCTGCAGGTGCTGCTCGAGAACATTCTCCGCTTCGAGGATGATCGCAGCTACAAGGTGGCTGACGCCAAGGCGGTGATCGAGTGGCAGACCAATGCCACCTCCACCGACGAAGTGCCGTTCAAGCCGGCACGCATCCTGATGCAGGATTTCACCGGTGTGCCGGCGGTGGTCGATCTGGCCGCCATGCGCGATGGCATTCTCCGCCTCGGCGGCAAGCCGACCCAGGTGAACCCCCTGGTCCCGGTCGATCTCGTCATCGATCACTCTGTCATGGTCGATGTCGCCGGCACGGCCGACTCACTCGAGAAAAACGTTGACCTCGAATATGAGCGCAACGGCGAGCGCTATGAGTTCCTGCGCTGGGGCCAGGACGCGTTCGACAATTTCCGCGTCGTGCCGCCCGGCACCGGCATCTGCCACCAGGTGAATCTGGAATATCTCGCCCAGGCCGTCTGGACCGCCACGCTCGACGGCAAGACCTACGCCTACCCCGACACGCTCTATGGCACTGACAGCCACACCACCATGGTGAACGGCATGGGTGTGCTGGGCTGGGGCGTGGGCGGCATCGAGGCCGAGGCCGCGATGCTTGGCCAGCCGATCGCCATGCTGATCCCCGACGTGATCGGCTTCCGCCTGACCGGCAAGCTGCCGGAAGGTGCCACCGCCACCGACCTGGTGCTGACCGTCACCCAGATGCTCCGCAAGAAGGGCGTGGTCGGCAAGTTTGTCGAATTCTTCGGCCCCGCTTTGGAGCACCTGCCGCTCGCCGACCGTGCGACGATCGGTAACATGGCGCCCGAGTATGGCGCCACCTGCGGCTTCTTCCCGGTCGATGCCGTCACCATCGAATATCTGCGCCAGACCGGCCGTGACGAGCATCGCGTGAAGCTCACCGAGGCCTATCTGCGCGCCCAGGGCATGTTCCGCGATGCCAGCTCGCCCGAGCCGGTGTTCACCGACACGCTGGAGCTCGATCTGGCCACTGTGCAGCCCTCGCTCGCTGGCCCAAAGCGCCCGCAGGACCGTGTGCTGCTGAAGGACGCCTCCACCGCTCTGGCCACCGAACTCACCAAGAGCCTTGGCGCCGCTCCGGGCAGCCTGTCCACCAAGGTGAAGGT
>CAIVDX010000085.1 GCA_903904805.1 uncultured Rhodospirillales bacterium | reverse complement strand
TGGCTACCTCCCGGGCATCATCCTGGCGAGGCGGAGTATAGCGCCAGATTGAACTGCTCGCACAGGCGGCCAGCCGGCCCGCCGCGTCCGCTGCGTGAGACTTGTCAGGCGCAAATGCCGCTGCCAGGGTGTCGATGCTCGATCGAACCAGTCTTGGTGGCCATTCTTCCTGGAGCATCTCATGACAGCGCCCCAATCCGCCCTCACCTGGTGCCAATGTTGCGGGGGCAAAGTGAAACAGTTCGCCCGCCTGGACAGCAACCGCAGCTGCGAGGACGGCGTGCGCCCTGTGTTTCCCCCCAGCGGGAAAACGCTGTGCTACCTGCGCTGCATCGGCTGTGGCTTTATATTCACCACCGACCTCAATGCACTTTCGGATGCCGAGATGGCGGTGATAATCTATAATGCAGATTATGTTCGGGTCGATCCCGACCTACTAGAAGCTCGTCCCCGCTTCCTCTCCGGGCGCATTGCCGAGAATTTACAGGCGGTGTCCGTGCACCCCAGGGGGCTCGACTACGGCGGCGGCAACGGGCTGTTCGCCACGCTGATGCGCGAGCGCGGCTTCGACATCACTTGCTACGATCCCTATTTCAGCGACGCCACAATACCCTCCAGCCAGTTTGATCTGGTAACCGCCTTCGAGGTGATGGAGCACAGCCGCGATCCACGTGGCACTCTCAGCGCGATGCTCGAACTGTTGGCCGAGCAGGGCGCGATTCTGTTCACCACCACGCTACAGCCCCGCGCAGTGACACCAGACTGGTGGTACATCGCGCCGCGGAATGGCCATGTCAGCCTGTTCACCGAGACCAGCCTGATCGCGCTTGCGAGCAGCTGCGGGGCCCATCATCTGGCGCTGAACGATCACTCGCACCTCGCCTGGCGCGAGGCACGGTCGGCGATGGCGCGCGCGCTGCTCGACGCGGAGACGGCGCCAAGCGTGCTGTTCTATGCAGCGCGGCGTGGGCCGGCTGCACTTGCCCATGCGAGACGGATGCTGACGATGCTGGGCATCGCCTCTTCGGCCAGCCTGCGCCAGTTCGCGCGCGCGGCGCTTGCCGGACTGCTCGGCGGCGGACCAATGACCTCGACGAAGACCTGAGGCCGCGCCGTTACAGCGAGAGTTTCAACCAGCCGCCCAGTTCGCCGATCACGCCGCGGCGGAACAGCAGCACGCAGACCACGAAGATCGCCCCCTGTGTGACGGTCACCCAGGAGCCGAACTGGGCGAGGTAGTTCTCCATCGACACCACGATCAGTGCACCGATCACCGGGCCGAAGATGGTGCCCAGACCGCCGACCAGGGTGATCAGCACCACATCGCCCGAGGTGGTGAAATTCACATCCGTCAGTGTGGCGATGCCGAACACCAGCGCCTTGGTGCCGCCGGCCACACCGGCCAGCGTGGCGGACAGGATGAATGCGATCTGCTTATAGTCGTCAGTGCGATACCCCAGCGATGTGGCGCGCGGCTCGTTTTCGCGGATCGCCTTCAGCACCTGGCCGAAGGGCGAATAGACCACGCGGTGCAGCAACAGAAAACCGATGATGAAGATGCCCGCGACGGTCCAGTACATGTTCATGTCCGGCCCGAGCGAGATCAGCCCGAACAGATTGCCGCGCGGCACCTGCTGGATGCCGTTCTCGCCGCCGGTGAAGGGCGCCTCAAGGCAGAAGAAATATACCATCTGCGCGAGAGCCAGCGTGATCATCGCGAAATACAGACCCTGGCGGCGGATTGCCAGCCAGCTAAACAGCAACCCCTGCAACGCGCCAACCAGGCCACCGCAGAGAATGGCAAGCTCCGGCGTGACCCCCCATTCCTTCGCCGCATGCGCGGTGAGATAGCCGCCCATGCCGTAGAACGCCGCATGGCCGAAGCTCATCAGGCCGACATAGCCGATCAGAAGATTGAAGGCGCAGGCGAACAACGCGACGCACAGCACCTTCATCAGGAACACGGGATAGAGAATGAATGGGCTCACCGCGATCGCGACAAGCATGAGCACAAAGCCGGCGGCCTGCGGGCGGGAAAATCCGAGCATGATCTAGACCCGCCCGAACAGGCCGTTGGGGCGCAGCAGCAGCACGATCGCCATCACAACGAAGATCACCGTGGAGGAGGCCTGCGGATAGAACACCTTGGTCAGCCCCTCGACGATGCCGAGCCCGAAGCCGGTGAGGATTGACCCCAGGATCGAGCCCATGCCGCCGATCACCACCACCGCGAACACAACGATGATGAAGTTCGAGCCCATGTTCGGATTCACCGAATAGATCGGCGCGGCGAGCACACCGGCGAAGGCGGCCAGCCCCACGCCCGCACCGTAGGTGAGCGTGACCATGCGCGGCACATTCACTCCGAAGCTCTGTACCAACGGAGCATTTTCGGTGGCCGCGCGCAGCATCGCGCCCAGCCGCGTGCGCTCGATCACCGCCCAGGTCACGAAACACACGATCGCGGCGGCCACCACGACCCAGCCACGATAATTCGGCATGAACATGAAGCCCAGATCGGTCGCCCCCTGCAACGAGGGCGGGATGCGGTAGGGCAGGCCGGAGCTGCCGTACTGGTTGCGGAACAGCCCCTCGATGACCATCGCCAGGCCAAAGGTCAGCAACAGGCCGTAGAGATGATCGAGCTTGTAGAGCCGGCTGATCAACACCTTTTCCAAAACGATGCCGAAAGCGCCGATGATGATGGGTGCGAGCAGCAGCGACCACCAATAGCCGATGCCCAGATACTCCAGCAGCATCCAGGCACAGAACGCGCCCATCATGAACAGCGCGCCGTGAGCGAAATTCACGATATTCAGCAATCCGAAGATCACCGCGAGGCCCAGGGAGAGCAGCGCGTAGAACGCCCCGTTGATCAGCCCGAGCAGGAGCTGGCCGAACAGCAGCGGTCCGGGAATGCCGAATATCATGAACATGTCGGAGTTTACGCCTTCACCAGAGCGCAGGCATTGTCCGACAGCGGGCGCCAGGCCTCATCCGCCGGGGTGGTCGCCTGCAGCTTGTAGAGATCCCACTCGCCCTTGCTCTCGGAGGGCTTCTTCACCTCGAACAGATAGGCGGGGAACAAAGTGCGGCCGTCGGCGCGGATGCTGCCCTTGCCGAAGCAATCATCCTCGGTCGGTGTGGCCTTCATCTTCGCCACCGTGTCGGCACCCGACGCCTGCGCGGCAGCGGCCCCGAGCACCGAGACGGCCTTGAGATAATGCAGCACCGAGGAATACACGCCGGCATGGCACATGTTCGGGTAGTTCTTCGGCGTCAGCGCCACGATGCGCTTGGTCCAGGCGCGGGTGCTGTCATTCAGGTCCCAGTAGAAGCTTTCGGTCAGGCGCAGGCCATGCGCGGCGTCCTGCCCGATGGCGTGAACATCGTTGATCACCATCAGCAGCGCGGCGATTTGCATCTTACGGGTCAGTCCGAATTCCACCGCCTGCTTGATCGAGTTGGTGGTGTCGGTGCCGGCATTCGCGAGGCCGAGCACCTTCGCGCCCGACGATGCGGCGGTCACCAGGAAGGAGGAGAAGTCGGTGGTGCCCGGGAACGGATAGGGGCTGGCACCGAGCACCTTGCCGCCGTTCCTGGTGACGAAATTCGTGGTGTCCTTCTGCAGCTGCTGGCCGAAGGCGTAGTCGGCGGTGAGGAAATACCAGCTGTCACCCCCCACCCTCACCGTCGCACCACCGGTGGAGCGGGCCAGCATGTAGGTGTCGTAGGACCAGTGCAGCGTGTTCGCGGTGCATTGCGCGCCGGTGAGGTCGGTGGTGGCCGGCCCGCAGGCGAGGAAGATCTTGTTCTTTTCCTTCGCCACCGCGGAGACGGCGAGGGCCACGCCGGAATTCGGTGTGTCGACAATCACATCGACGCCATCGCGATCAAACCATTGCCGCGCGATCTGCGCGCCGAGATCGGCCTTGTTCTGATGGTCGGCGGCGATCACCTCGACGGTGAATCCCTTGCCGGCGAACTCACCGGCAGCGAGCTTGGCGGCGGCCTCCGATGTCAGCCCGCCGAAATCGCGATAGGGGCCGGACATATCAGTGAGCACGCCGATCTTGATCGGCTTGGCCTGGGCGCGCGCGCCGCTCACCACCAAAGGTGTGGCAGCCGCACCAGCGAGCAGAGACCGGCGGGGAATACGCAATGACGTGGTCATCTCGACGTCTCCTGTCTGGTTGCTACACGCCGAGATAGGCGTGCAGGACTTGCTTGTTGGCGACGATTTCCTCGGCGGGGATCATGTCAATGATCTTGCCGTGTTCCATAACGTAGTGGCGGTCGGCGACGGTGGCGGCGAATTCGAAATTCTGTTCAACCAGCAATACGGTGAAGCCGCGCTTCTTGATTTCGCGGATGGTGCGGCCGATCTGCTGAACGATCACCGGTGCGAGCCCCTCGGTCGGCTCATCAAGCAGCAACAGCCGCGCGCCGGTGCGCAGGATGCGCGCGATCGCCAGCATCTGCTGTTCACCACCCGACAGCTTGGTGCCGGGGCTCTTCGCGCGTTCCTTCAAATTCGGGAACAGCTCGTAGATTTCATGCAGCGTCAGGCCACCCGGCGCGATCACCGGCGGCAGCACCAGATTTTCCGTCACGGTGAGGCTGGCGAAGATTCCGCGCTCCTCGGGGCAGAAGCCAATGCCTTGCCGCGCGATCAGGTCCGGACGCATCCGCATTGTTTCCGTGCCGCGAAAGCGGATCGAGCCGGCGCGACGCGGCACCAGGCCCATGATCGATTTCATGGTGGTGGTCTTGCCCGCGCCATTGCGGCCGAGCAGCGTCACCACCTCGCCCTCCTGAACCACCAAATCCACGCCGTGCAGGATGTGGCTCTCTCCGGACCAGGCGTTCAGCCCGGTAATCTCCAGCATCCCGGTGGTTGGCACACCGGTCATCAGTGTCGTGGTGGGTGGCACCCGATTCGGAGACATCCCATTCGTTGGCAGGTCAGACATCGGCGGACCCCAGATAGGCCGAGATCACCTCGGGATTTTTCGACACCGAGGCGTAATCGCCCTCGGCCAGCACACGCCCGCGTGTGAGGACGGTGATGGTGTCGCACAGCCCCTCCACCACGGCGAGATTGTGCTCGACCATCAGGATGGTGCGGCCCTCACGCACACGGTGGATCAGATTGACGATGCGCCCGACATCCTCGGTGGTCATGCCTGCGGTCGGCTCATCAAGCAGGAGCATCTTCGGCTCAAGCGCCAAGGTGGTGGCGAACTCCAGCGCGCGCTTGCGGCCATAGGGCAGCAGCCGCGCCTCGGTGGCGGCGTATTCGGTCAGGCCGACATCCTCGAGCAGCTGATGCGCGCGGTCATTGTATTCCGCCAGGATGCGATCAGAGCGCCAGAAATCATAGCTGCCACCGCGCTGGCGCTGCAGCGCCACGCGCACATTCTCCAGCGCGGTCAAATGGCCGAACACGGCGGAGATCTGAAAGCTGCGCACCAGGCCAAGGCGGGCGACCATCGCCGGCTTCATCGTCGTGATATCGCGGCCATTGAAGATGATCTCGCCCTTGCTCGGCGGCAGGAACTTGGTCAGCAGATTGAAACAGGTGGTCTTGCCCGCGCCATTGGGGCCGATCAACGCGTGAATGGTGCCCTCACGCACCTTCAGGTCGACCCCATTGACGGCGACGAACCCGAGGAAGTCACGGGTGAGCCCGCGCGCCTCCAGGATGGTGTCGTTCACGCCGTTGTTTCCTCCATTCGTCGCGGCACGTGATCGGCCGGGTTCCTCGCTGATGACATAGCAAGCCTCTGTCATCAAGCCGCCGCCACCCCAATCCCGAAAATGGCACAGTTTGATCGCACCCGCGGCGAATGCTGCGGCGCAGCAACATGCTCGGTCGCACGGTTTCACTCTGAAACAGCGCAAGGCTGGCACGGCGCACCATATCATTGCATACGCCAACGGGCGGCCCGCACTTGCGAGAGGTTTCGTGATTCCACCGCTTCGTCCTGCCTTCATCGCCACGGGTCTGCTCGTGCTCACCGGCTGCACACTCGGTCCGGACTATGCCGCCCCGAATGCCCCGCTGCCGATCGGCTTCAGCTCGGCGCGGCCAGTCGCGGCCACGCTCTGGCCGGATCGCGCGTGGTGGCGCGGCTTCGGCTCGCCGGAGCTGACCGCGCTGATTGACCTGGCAATGGCCTACAACAACGATATCGCCGCCGCCGCCGCACGCATCCAGCAGGCCGATGCCGCCGTCTCGGTGGCCGCAGCACCTCTGCTGCCGGGCATCAATGCCAGCGCCTCGGGCCAGCAGACGCATAATTTCGGCCTTACCAAGGCGCAGCGCGCCGCCGGCGTGACCGCGCTGGACGCCCGCAGCTTCTCCGCCTCCGCCGGCTTCTCCAGCTACGAGATCGATCTCTGGGGGCGGCTGCGCGCCAACGCGCAATCGGCCCAGGCCACAGCACTCGCCAACCGCTTCGACGCCGAGACCGTGGCACTCGGCGTGGTGGCGTCGGTGGCGAACACATGGGTGCAGGCGCTGGCCACCAAGGACCGGCTGACCTACGCGCAGGCCAACCTGCGCGACGCCCAGCAGACGCTGCGCGCCATCAATGGCCGCCTGGCCGCCGGCACCGCGTCCGCACTGGATGCCGCTCAGCAGACCACGCTGGTGGCGCAGGAGCAGGCGAATATCCCGGCATTGCAATCCAGCCTCGACCAGTCGGTGATCGCGCTGGGCATCCTGACCGGCCAGACACCGGAGAGCATCGTGGTGCATGAGTCCACACTGACCCGCCTCAGCCTGCCGCCGGTCGCGCCCGGCCTGCCCGGCGAACTGCTCACCCGCCGCCCCGACATCGCCGCAGCCGAGGCCAATCTTGTCGGCGCCAACGCCAATATCCGCGCCGCCCGCGCGGCGTTCTTCCCCACCATCACATTGACCGGCGATGGCGGCTGGCAGACCGCGGTGCTCTCCACCCTCACCAATCCGGCGAACGCCTTCGTCAGCCTGGCCGGCGGCCTCACCGCGCCGATCTTCGACAATGGCCAACGCGCCGGCACGCTGGAGCAGGCGAGGGGGCGCGAGCAGGAGTTACTGGCCAATTATCGCACCGCCGTGCTGCAGGCGCTGACCGACGTGGAGAACGCCCTCACCGCCCTCCGCTACGCCACCGAGCAGGAGAGGCTGCAATCCGATGCCGTCGCTGCCGCCCAACGCGCCGCGATGATCGCGCGCGCTCAAATGCAGGCCGGCACCATCGATGTCACCACCCTGCTGACCATCGAGACCTCGCTCTACAATGCGCAGGACAGCCTGGCCCAGGTGCGCCTGGCGCGGGTGCAGGCGCTCATCGCGCTCTACAAGGCGTTGGGTGGCGGCTGGACGCAGGACAGCCCGCTCGCCACGCCCACAGCACCGATCCCCTCCCCGCTGGCCGGAGCGCTTTAGATGCGTCGCATCGTCTTTCTCGTGGTGATCGCCCTGGCCTGTCTGGGCGTCTGGCGCCTCGCGCTCTATCGCGCCCAACCGAAGCCGGACCCGAACCGGGCCGACAAGAACCGGCCGATCCCGGTGCTGGTGGCCACCGCGGCGCGCGCCGACGTGCCGGTTTGGCTCGACGGGCTGGGCACCGTGGTCGCCACCAACAATGTCAGCGTGCATTCGATGATCGACGGCCCGCTGATCGAGGTGCGCTTCCGCGAGGGCGACGATGTGGCCGCCGGCACGGTGCTCGCGCGCATCGACCCACGTCCAACCCAGGCCGCGCTCGATCTCGCGCTGGCGAAGAAGGCGCAGGATGAGGCGCAGCTGGCCAACGCCAGGCTGGATGAGGCACGCTACGCCAAGCTGGCCGCGCAGAACTTCACCTCCGGCCAGACCGCCGATACGGCGCGCGCCCAGGTGGCGCAGCTGGAGGCGCAGGTGCGCGGCGACCAGGCGCAGATCGACACCGCGCGCACCAACCTCTCCTACACCACGATCACCGCCCCCAATGCCGGCCGGCTGGGCATCCGCCAGCTCGATGTCGGCAACATCATCCATGCCTCGGACAGCAGCGGGCTGGTGGTGATCACCCAGCTGCGCCCGATCGCGGTGATCTTCACCCTGCCGCAGCAGACGCTGCCGCGCGTGACCGCAGCCCTTGCCGCCGGGCCCGCAGAGGTGATCGCGCTACCGCAGCTGGTTGGCGGTGGCGACGCCGCCATGCTCGATCGCGGCACCGTCTCGGTGCTCGACAACCAGGTGGACAGCTCGACCGGCACCATCAAGCTCAAGGCGATTTTCCCGAACGAGAAGCTCACGCTCTGGCCAGGCGGCTTCGTGAATGTGCGGCTGCGCGTGCGCACCATCGAGGGCGCGATCACGGTGCCGCCGACCGCGGTGCAGACCGGGCCCACCGGCACCTATCTGTTCACCGTGAAGGATGGCCACGCGCATCGCGTGCCGGTGCGGGTGGCCAACCAGGACCAGCAGGTGGCGGTGATCGCCGAGGGCGTGGCCGAGGGTGAGCAGATCGTCACCGATGGCGCCTCGCGGCTGTCCGACAACAGCCCCGTGAGCATCGCCACGCCGACGCCGACCGACACCGCGCCAGGCTCGCGTGAGCGCCGCGCGCCGGCGGCCGAGGGCGGCGCCAGGTGAACATCTCCGCGCCCTTCATCGCGCGGCCCGTCGCCACCTGCCTGCTGGCGGTGGCGCTGCTGCTGGCAGGGGTCCTGGGCTATCGCAGCCTGCCGCTATCGGCACTGCCACAGGTGGATTTCCCCACCATCCAGGTAACCACCACCTATCCCGGCGCGAGTGCCGAGACGATGGCGCTGCTGGTGACCGCCTCGCTCGAACGCCAGCTGGGCGAGATCACCGGGCTGCAGACCATGACCTCGTCGAGCGCCGACGGCATCAGCAGGATCACGCTGCAATTCAGTCTGGAGCGCAACATCGATGCCGCCTCGCAGGATGTGCAGAGCGCCATCAACGCCGCTGCCGGCACGCTGCCAACCACCCTGCCCTATCCGCCGACCTATTCGAAGGTGAACCCGGCCGACGCGCCAATCCTCACGCTGGCGCTCGGTTCGGATGCGATCCCGCTGGAACAGGTGGCCGACGCCGCAGATACGGTGCTGCAGCCACGCCTCGCGCAGATCACCGGCGTGGGCCGGGTGGCGATCGCCGGCGGTCTGCGCCCGGCGGTGCGGGTGCGCGCCGATCCCGCGCGGCTGGCCTCCTATGGGCTGTCGATGGAGGATGTGCGTACCGCGCTGACCAACGCCAATGTGAACGGCGCGAAGGGCGGATTTGATGGCGCGCGCCGGGCGGTGGCGCTCGGCGCGAATGACCAACTAGTCTCGGCCGAACAATACACCAACATGGTGATCGCCTGGCGCAACAATGCGCCGGTGCGGCTGTCCGATGTTGGCGGCGCGGTGGGCGGAATGGAGAACGCGCGGGTGCGCAGCTTCTATCGCGGCCTGCCGGCGGTCATTCTCGACATTCAGCGCCAGCCGGGCGCCAACATCGTTGCCACCGTGAAGGCACTGCGCGATGCCCTGCCTGATCTGCAGCGCGCGATGCCCGCCTCGGTCACCGTGGCCGTTGTGGCCGACCGCACCGACACCATCCGCGCATCAGTGGATGATGTGCAGGCCACGCTGGTAATGGCGGTGGTGCTTGTCACCATCACGATCTTTCTGTTTCTCGGCTCCTGGCGCGCCACACTCATCCCCAGCCTGGCCTTGCCGCTTTCATTGATCGGCACCTTCGCGGTGATGGCGGGGCTTGGTTTTTCGCTCGACAATCTCTCGCTGATGGCGCTCACGGTGGCGACCGGCTTCGTGGTGGACGACGCGATCGTGATGATCGAGAACGTGGTGCGCCATATCGAGGACGGCATGACACCGATGCAGGCCGCCTATAAGGGCGCGCGGCAGATCGGCTTCACCATCGTCTCGCTCACCATTTCGCTGATCGCGGTGTTCATTCCGCTGCTGTTCATGTCCGGCGTGATCGGGCGGCTGTTCAAGGAATTCTCCCTCACACTGTCGGCTGCCGTTGTGGTCTCGGCGCTCATCTCGCTCACCCTCACCCCGATGATGTGCGCGCGGCTGCTGCGCCCGCACGCCGAGCAGCGGCCAGGCGCGGTGGCGCGCTGGTTCGAGCGGAATTTTCTCGCCCTCACCTCGGCCTATATGCGCAGCCTCACTTGGTCGGTGCGTCACGAATCCGCGATGTTGCTGCTGGCGGCGGCGACCTTGGTGGGCACCATCGGCCTGTATGTGATCGTGCCGAAGGGCTTTCTGCCGATCCAGGATACCGGCGTGATCAGCGCAACCATCGAAGGCGCGGCCGATGCCTCCATCGCGCGGATGACGCGGCTGACCGCCGATGTGGTGGAGCGGATCTCCGCCGACCCGGCGGTGGCCGGCGTGTCGGCCTCGGTGGGGGTGGGCACGGTGAATGCCACGCCGAACACCGCGTTGCTGACCATCGCGCTGCAGCCGCGCACACAGCGCGATCGGGGCGCCGATGTGATCGCGCGCCTGCAGGCGAGCATCGCGCAGGTGCCCGGCGTGGTGGCCTACCTGCAACCGGTGCAGGACATCACCATCGGCGCGCGCGCCGCCCGCGCGCAGTTCCAATATACGCTGATGGACACTGATGCCGCCGAGCTCTCGCTGTGGGCGGATCGGCTTGTCGAGGCACTGCGCGCGCGGCCTGGGTTGCGCGATGTCTCCTCGGACCAGCAGACCCTGGGGCTGCGCAGCGCCATTACTGTGGATCGCGATGCCGCGATGCGGCTGGGCGTGACGATGCAGGCGATTCAGGATGTGCTGTATGACGCCTTCGGCCAGCGCCAGGTCAGCACCATCTTCGCGCAATCGAACCAGTATCGTGTGGTGCTGGAAGCGACCCCCGATTTTCAGATCGATCCCGCGATGCTCAGCAAGCTCTATGTGCCGGGCAGCCTGACCAATATCGGCAGCTCCAGTACGGTGGTGGGCTCCTCCACCGGCAC
>CAIVDX010000084.1 GCA_903904805.1 uncultured Rhodospirillales bacterium | reverse complement strand
TGTGGGCATGGCCATGGCGACCGGCACCGATGTCGCCATCGACGCGGCGGGCATCACGCTGATGCGGGGCGATGTCGGGCTGGTGGCCGATGCGCTGGGCATTGCGGCGCACACGCAGCGCAAGATCAAGCAGGGGCTTGGCTGGGCGTTTTGCTATAATGTCGTTGGCATTCCACTGGCGGCGCTCGGTTGGCTGACGCCGACGCTGGCCGGGGCGGCGATGGCGCTGTCGTCGTTGAGCGTGGTGGGCAATGCGGTTCTGCTGGGGCGGTGGCGGGCGGCCTCCTCGAGGGATGAGGCCGAGGCCGGTCGGTCGGGCCGCGCCAACCGAGTCTGAGCGGCCATTCCGAAGCGTGCGGACCTGTTTCCCGAATGAGAGGTGCCAGCTTGGTGCAAGCGTTCGCTGGTAGGAGGCGGTGTCGCCGGAATTTGCCGGCACATTGCAGATGAGCGTCCCACCCTATGCGTCACCGCCTCGCGCTTGCTCTTTTGGCCCTTTTTCCCGCCGCGCCGGCCCTGGCCGGCGATTGGCTTGATCTGTCGCAGCATCGCTGGTCCTTTGTCGCCGAAGGCGGGGCGACGTTCACGCCGAACGTCGACATCTCCGGCGCGCATCAAAGCAATGCCACCAATGGCTGGCACACCGTAGCGCCGGATCTGCGCGCCGAGGCCTGGCTGACCGCGCCGGGCGCGCTGTGGCTGGGGATCGTGGCACAGCCACTGAATGCCGATTTTCGCGCGACGCTGACCAACCCGATCAGCCTGAACGGGCAGACCCTTCAGAAGGGCCAACCGGCGACGCTGAATTTCCAGTTCCCGTCGATCCGCGCGACGGCGAATTATCCGGTCTGGAGCGAGGGGGGGATGGAGCTGCGGCTGGGTGGGTCGCTGATTGCGCGCTATGCGTCGAACACGCTGAAATCGGGTGCGAACCGGTTTCAGATCAACAATGTGCTTGGGCTGCCGCTGCTGGATGTGGAGGCGCACGCGGCGTTGGGCGGACCGTGGTCGGCACTGATCCGGCTGGATGGGCTGCCGGCGGAGAATGGCACGGGCGTGCTCGATGGCTTTGCCGGGGTACGCTACGATTTCGAGTCAGGGCAGGCGCTTGAGGTCGGCACGCGCGCCTTCTATGGCGGCTATGTGCCCAACACCACAAACCAGCTGAACAACCGCGTGTGGTTCCAGAGCGTGGTGGCGCGGCTGGTGTTCTGATATCGGGCGGCGATGCGCATTCTGATCGTCGAGGATGAGGCGGAACTGGCGACGTTGTTGGCGGCGCGGCTGGGGGCGGCGGGCTTCGTGGTGGATTGTCTCGGCGATTGCGCGGATGCCTTTGAGGCGGTGCTTGGCGCGCCCTACGGGCTGGTGCTGCTGGATCGGCGCCTGCCGGACGGCGATGGCGCGGCACTGATCCCTCGCCTGCGCGCGGCGCGGCCTGGCCTGGCGGTGATTTTGCTCACCGCCCTCGATCAGGTTGCCGAGCGCGTCGGCGGGCTGGATGCCGGGGCGGATGACTATCTGGTGAAGCCCTTCGACATGGACGAACTGCTCGCGCGCATCCGGGCGGCGCTGCGGCGGCCCGGGGCGGCGCCGTCGCCGCCGATTCTGTGCGGCCAGCTGAGCTTCGATCCGGCGATGCGCGCGGTGTCGGTGGCTGGGGAGGCGCTGCATCTGCGGCGGCGCGAGCTGGCGATTCTGGAGGTGCTGATTCAGCGGGCCGGTCGGGTGGTGCCACGCGAGCGGCTGCTGGATGCGGCGTTCGGCTGCGACGACGACATCACGCCGGCCAGCGTCGAGACGCATATCTCGCGATTGCGCCGGCGGTTGGAGGCGTCCGATGCGGGGGTGGCGATCCATGCGATCCGCGGCGTGGGCTACGTGGTGAGCACAAAGTGAGCTCGATCGCAGGGCGGCTGAGTGTCGCGCTGGCGGCGTTGCAGGTGGCGGTGGTGCTCGCCGGCATGGCGGCCTGGATGATCACCTCACCCTATGTGAGCTGGGACGATGTGGCCGCCGAGACCGCCGCCGGGCTGGTGGCGCACTCGGTTGTTCTGAACGCCGATGGCGATGCTGTTCTGAACGCCGATGGCGTTGCGTCGCTGCACCCGACGCCGCGGCTGCTGGCATATGCGGCTGATCGACCTGCTCTGCGCTGGGCGGTGTTTGTGCGCGGGCAGGCGGTGCTTGGCGGGTCTGACGGTCTGGCCGAGGTGCTGGCCAGGCTCGGTCCTGCGGTGCCGAGGGATGGGCGGCTGGCGGTGCCGCTGGATGGGGCGATGGTCGCGTTCTCTCCGGAGGAGACCGCGGCCGGGCCGGCGACCGTGGCGATCGCCGGGGCGCGCTTTCGGCTGGCGGACGATCTGGGCACGTTTTTCACCAGCTACGCGGTGCAGCTGATCCCGATGTTCGGGCCGGCGATCCTGGCGGCGGCGCTGCTGATGCCGCTCGCAGTGCGCCGCAGCCTGCGGCCCCTGCGCCGCGCGGCGCTGCAGGCCGATGCTATCGGGCCGCAGCGGCTGAATGGGCGGTTGGAAGTGGGCGGTGTGCCGAGCGAGCTGCGCCCGTTTCTCGCGGCGATCAATCGGCTTCTCGAGCGGGTGGAGCAGGGGGTGGTGCGGCAGCGTCTGTTCACCGCCAACGCGGCGCATGAACTGCGCACGCCGATCGCCATCCTGCAGGCGCGGTTGGATGCGATGGCGGAGTCTTTGCCCGGGCGGGCTGATCTGGCGCGCGATGTGCGGCGGTTGACGCTGTTGCTGGACCAGTTGCTGACCGTCGCACGGCTCGCCCAGGCAGAGACGCCGTTGGATGAGGAGTTGGACTTGGCAGCGCTCGCGCGGGGCGTGCTGGCGGACATGGCACCGCTGGCGATTCGCGACGGCCGCTGTCTTGCGTTGGAGGAGGTCGGCCCGGTGCCGACGGTGCACGGCAACGCACGGGCGCTGCAATCGGCGCTCGCGAATCTGGTCGATAATGCGTTGCGGGCGGAGCCGCCTGGGGGCACGGTGATCGTCGTTGTTGGGCCCGCCGCGCGGCTGGCGGTAATCGATCACGGGGCGGGGATCGACGCCGAGGATATGCCGCTGGTCTTTGAGCCGTTCTGGCGCAAGAGCGAGGCCACACCGGGCAGCGGGCTGGGGTTGGCTATCGTGCGCGAGGTTGCCCGGCTGCATGGCGGCAGCGTGGCGGCGGAGGCGACGCAGGGCGGCGGGGCCAGCTTTGTACTGGCCCTGCCTCACTGATGGTTCCCTGGCGCGCCACACCTTGCTGAATGTCGGGCTCAATGCAGGGCTCAATGCAGGCAAGTCGCCGATTGACAGCCATCCCGGACACTCTCAAAAACGGTCGCAAATGCGGTATTTTGTGCGCATAGCGAACGGAGTGCGTTGATGGCGTCTGCTGGCCTATCGGTTGAGGCTCTGGCCCGCGAGTCCCTCGCCGCGATCGCGGTGCGGCCCCGTCAGACCGAGTTGCGTACCCTGGCGATTCCTGAAATCGCGCCGGACGCCGGGCTGATGCGCATCGATGCCTGCGGCATCTGCGGCAGCGACTGGGGCATGTACAACAATGCCAAGCCTGGTCCGCGTATTCTGGGCCATGAGATGGTCGGCCGGGTGGTGGCGCTGGGCGACGTGGCCCGCGCACGCTGGGGGGTGAGCGAGGGCGAGTTGATCGCGCTGGAGGAGTATCTTCCCTGCGGGCATTGCGAATATTGCCGCTCTGGTGAGTTCCGCTCCTGCCTGGAGACCGACAGCCGGGTGCCTGGCTGCATCCGCTACGGCAGCACGCCGATCGATCTCGCGCCGGGGCTGTGGGGCGGTTACAGCCAGTTCGTTTATATGCATCCGCGGAGCGTGATCCATAAGGTGCCGGCCGGGGTTGAGGCGCATATCGCGGCGATGGCGCTGCCGATCGGCAATGGCTTCCAATGGGCCTTTCTTGATGGTGGCGCCGGGCCGGGCAAGACCATCGTGATCATGGGCCCCGGCCAGCAGGGGATGGGATGCGTGATCGCCTCGGCACTCGCGGGCTCGCCCACCATCATCGTCTCCGGCCTGGCGAAGGACAGCGGCCGGCTGGAGATCGCCAGGCGGCTGGGGGCGACGCATGTCGTGGCCTCGGACGAGCAGAATCTGGAGGATGAGGTGCGCCGCATCACCGGTGGGCGGATGGCCGACATCGTGGTGGATGCCACCGGCGCCGGCCCGGCGATTGTCAATCCGACCATCGCGCTGCTGCGCAAGCGCGGCACCATGGTTGTCTCCTCGCGCAAGGGCATGCCGGTGTTCGGGTTTGATATCGACCAGATCGTCAACAAACAGATCCTCCTGCGTGGCACCCGGGGGCACAGCTTCGAGGCGGTGGAACTGGCGCTGGGCGTGATGCAGTCCGGCCGCTTCCCGCTTGAGCTGATCTCGACCCACCGCGTGGGTCTGAGCGACGTCGATCGCGCCTTGCGCATGGTTGGGGGTGACGATTCCGAGCCGTGCATTCATATCACCGTCGAACCCTGGATATAGGAGAGGCTCATGCTCAAGCACGAGGACAATGAACGCATCTGTCGCGTTGGGCCGGGCACACCGGCGGGCGAGCTGTTCCGTCGCTATTGGCAGCCGGCCCTGCTCAGCGAGGAGCTGCCGGCGCCGGACTGCGCGCCCGTGCGGGTGAAGCTACTGGGCGAGGATTTGCTGGCCTGGCGCGACAGCAACGGGCGTGCGGCACTCACCAGCGCCTTCTGCCCGCATCGGCTGGCACCTCTGTTCTATGGTCGTAACGAGGAATGCGGCATACGCTGCGTGTATCACGGCTGGAAATTCGACGCCGACGGCAACTGCGTCGATCTGCCCACCGAGCCGCCGGCCAGCCGTATGAAGAACAATGTCCGCATCGCCTCCTACCCGACCATGGAACTGGCCGGCATGATCTGGGCCTATCTGGGCCCCAAGGAGACCATGCCCAGCGCGCCGGACCACGAATTCACCCGCGTGCCGGCCAAGCATTTCCACGTGAACAAGACATTCCAGGCCAGCAACTACCTGCAGGCGCTGGAAGGCGGGCTCGACACCGCGCATTCCTCCTACCTGCACAACAACAAGCTTGGTGACAAAAGCTTCCTGCGCAATCGCGACGGCGCGCCCAAGATCGATGTGCACAAGACCGATTACGGCTATTGCTACACATCGGACCGCAATGCCGGCGAGGACGGCCGATATTTCCGCGTCTATCAGTACATCATGCCGACCATCCAGCTGCGCGGGAATGTCACCAGCCGCACCGGCGGCAAGGCCAAGGTGCCGAAGATCGACGGGCATGTGTGGGTGCCGGTCGATGACGAGACCACCTGCATCTACAACTTTGCGTATACCTATGACGAGACTTCGGAATTCTCGCCCGAGTACCGCGTCGAGTTCGACATCGATTACGGCCGCGGCCCGGACGATGTGATCCCCGGCACCTACTGGCTGAAGCGCAATGCGTCGAACGACTACATGATCGATCGCGAGGTGCAGCGGACCCAGACCTACACCGGCATCAAGGGCATCAATACGCAGGACATGGCGCTGCAGGAGGGCATGGGGGCGATCGTTGATCGGTCCAAGGAAATTCTCGGCTCCACCGACCGCCCGATCGTGACGATGCGCAAGATGATGCTGGAGGCCACGCATGCGGTGGAGCGCGGAGAGGCACCGCCGGGCGTTGATCCTGCCAGCTATCGCGACGTGAGGCCCTATGACGGCTTCGTGCCGCATGATGCGGATTGGCGAGAGGTGATCGGCGACAAGATCCGCGCAAAGTGGTGAGTTCGGAGTCGCTCACATGACGGCCTGCCTGAATGTTTGAGGCCGCCTTCGCCGCGCTGCAGTTGCTGGTCGAACCGTTGCATCTTCTGGTGCTGGTCGCCGGCGTTCTGATTGGCTTGACCCTCGGGGCGATCCCCGGGCTTGGCGGCGTCGTCGGGCTCGCGGTGATGATCCCGTTCACCTATGCGTTGGACGCTCCGGCGGCATTCGCGCTTCTGCTGGGGATGGCGGCTGTCACCACCAGTTCTGACCTGATCCCGGCAATCCTGTTCGGGGTGCCGGGCTCGGTGGGGGCGGCGGCGACCACCATCGATGGCAACGCGATGGCGCGTCAGGGCCAGGCGGGGCGGGCGTTCGGGGCGGGCTTCGCGGCCTCGCTGTTCGGTGGGCTGTTCGGCGCGCTGATCCTGGCGCTCGCGATCCCGGTGCTGCAGCCGGCCCTGCTGGCGATCGGCTCGCCTGAATTGCTGGCATTCTCGATCTTCGGGCTGTCGATGGTGGCCACCTTGTCTGGGCGGGCACCGCTGAAGGGGCTGACTGCCGCGTGCCTGGGGCTGATGGTCTCGATGGTGGGCGCGGGCGCGCAAACCGGCACGATGCGCTGGACGTTCGACTGGCTCTATATCTGGGACGGTGTGCCGCTGGTGCCGGTCACGCTCGGGCTGTTCGCGCTGCCGGAGCTGGCCGAGATGGCGATCGGGCGGCGGGCGATCGCGCAGCCTGTCGAGGGCGGCATCACCCTGTCGAACCAGTGGGATGGCGTGCGCGATGTGCTGCGGAACTGGTGGTTGGTGCTGCGGTGCTCGGCGATGGGCACCGCTTTGGGGATCGTGCCGGGCATCGGTTCGGCGGTGATCGACTGGATCGTTTATGGCTATGCCCAGCGCAGCGTGAAGAACGGGACGTTCGGAGAGGGCGACGTGCGCGGTGTGATTGCGCCGGAGGCCGCCAACAACGCGAAGGAGGGCGGCCATCTGGTGCCGACCATCGCCTTTGGCGTGCCGGCAGGAACCTCGATGACGCTGCTGCTCGGCGCCTTTCTGATGCACGGCCTGACACCGGGGCCGGAGATGCTGACCAAGCACCTGGACATCACCTATTCCATCATCTGGACGTTGACGCTGGCACATGTGATCGGCGCGGTGATCTGCATTTTCGGCAGCCGGCATCTGGCGCGGCTGGCCGAGATCCGCCACGGCATCATGCTGCCGCTGATCGTACCGGTGGTGTTCATCGCCGCCTTTCAGGGCAGCCGCGCCTGGGGTGATCTGTATGTGCTGGTTGGCGCCGGCGCGGTGGGCTGGGTGATGAAGCGGCTGGACTGGCCGCGCCCGCCGATGGTGCTTGGGCTGGTGATCGGAAAGATCTTTGAGCGCTATCTGTTCATCTCGATTGAGCTCTACGGCAATGAATGGCTGCTGCGGCCGGTGGTGATCGCGGTGGGCGTGCTGATCGCCTGGGCGCTATTCGCGCCGCTGCGCCAAACGGTGCGGCAGATATCAAGCGACATCAATGGTATGAGCCTTTCGACCTGGCGCCCGCGTCTTGGCAGCCTGTTCAGTGCTGCGCTGGTGCTGGTGGTGATTGCCGCGCTTGTCACCTCGTCGGACTGGCCGGGAGTCGAGCGCATCGTGCCGCGCACCGCCTGCTGGGCGGCGTTGGTCGCGGGCTGTTTGAACCTGCTCACCGAGTTGTTTGGTGCACCGAACACCACCCCGGCACATGCCGTCCGGGCGCTGCCGCCGATGGAACTGGCCCGGCGTGCGGGCAGCTGGTTCGGCTGGCTCGCCTTGCTGCTCGGGCTGTGCGCCACCATCGGCATTATCCCGGCGATCGGTGTGTTCATCTTCGCCAACATGCGCTGGGGGTTCGGCGAGCGCTGGTCACGTGCGGCCGGCTTCGCCGGGGTCACCGCGCTGCTGTGCTGGTTGGTGTTCGATCAGGGATTGTCGGTGCCCTGGCCGCAGGCGGTGCTGGGCGATTATGTGCCCTGGTTGCGCGATACCACGGACCTCATGTAGGCCCGCACTTCACCCGGGGGGGATGATGATGAGTGTGACTTTTCGTCTGCTGGCCGCCGCAGCCTTGCTGTTGGCGCCAGTGACCGCATCGGCCGATGCGATTTCGGATTTTTACGGCAAGAAGCAGATCCGCCTGCTGATCGGCTACTCGCCGGGTGGCGGCTATGATCTGTATGCGCGCGTGCTGGCCCGCCACATGGGCGAGCATCTGCCAGGTAACCCGACCATTCTGCCGGAAAACATGCCTGGCGCGGGCAGCCTGCGTGCGGCGAATTATCTGTACGCCGCGGCTCCCAAGGACGGCACCGTGTTCGGCACCTTCTCACGCGGCATGGCGATGGAGGCGTTGCTGAGCCACAGCCAGGGCATCCAGTACGACCCGGCGAAATTCACCTGGATCGGCTCGGTCTCAGATGAAGTCAGCGTATGCGCCTTCACCGCGGCCTCGGGCATCAAGACGTGGGCCGACATGAAAGCCGGCAGCTACAGCATCGGCGGCACCGCGTCCGGCTCGGACACCGACATCTTCCCCACCGTGCTGCGCGACATGTTCGGGCTGAAGCTAAAGCTCGTGACTGGCTTTCCCGGGGGCTCGGATGTGGATCTGGCGCTGCGGCGCAAGGAGATCGACGGGCGCTGTGGCTGGTCGTGGAGCAGCCTGATGGCGCGCGACCGCTCCATGTATGAAAGCCATGAGATCGTGGTGCCCCTGCAAATCGGTCTCAAGCGTCATCCCGAGCTGCCGGACGTGCCCTTGATCACCGAACTCGGTGAAAATCCTACCGACACCGCGGTGTTGAAGCTGGTGGCGAGCCGGCAGGCGATGGCGCGACCCTTTGCGGCGCCGCCTGGCATCCCGGCCGAGCGCGCCGAGGCCCTGCGTGCGGCGTTCGACGCGACGATGAAGGACCCCGCCTTCCTGGAGGAGGCGCGCAAGCTGGAGTTGGAAGTACATCCGGTGGATGGTGCCACCTTGGCGAAGATCGTTGCTGATGTGGCGGCTACACCGGCCGATGTGCTGAAACGGGCGGTTGAGGTGCTGAAGTAAGACAGACTGTTCTTTCTTGAAAGCAAGAAGCAAAGATTTTTTGGGATTTTAGAGCCGTAACAATCTGGTGGCGGTGCCTCCCAGGATCGCTATCTTGTCCTTGTCGGACAAGGTGGGTGTATTCAGCACGTGGCCGATTGGGTCTTTCACCCAGGGGAAGGCGTAGTCGGTGCCGATCATGATCTGGCTGGCACCCATCTCGGCGGCGACGTGGCGCAGGCCCTCCGAGGTGAACAGCAGCGAATCCACGTAGATCCGCTTGAGATAGGCGCTTGGCGTCAGCTTCGGTCCGGGCCCGACACAGGAACTTGGCTGTTCGGGGCAGCCGGCATCCAGACGACCGGCATAGGAGGGCAGATATCCGCCGCCATGCGCCGCGCAGAGGCGGAGTTTGGGAAATTTGTCGAGCGTGCGGTCCATGATGAGGTGCGACAGCGCGATCGTGGTCTCCAGCGGGTTGGCGATCACGTTGTCCAGATGGCCGTAGCCCTTCACGCGGGTGGCCACGCCGGTGACCGTTTCGCTGTCCTGTGGATGCAGGAAGATCAGCGCATCCAGCGCCTCGGCCTTGGCCCAGAACGGATCGAAACGGGGGTGTGACAATTCATCGCTGCCGACTGAGCAGCCGATCGCCGCGCCGCGCAGGCCCTGCTGGCGCATACCGACCTCAAGCTGTTCGGCAGCAAGCTCGGGAAACTGCAGGGCGACGGAGGCGAAACATTCGAGCCGGCCGGGGGCGGTCTGGCGCAGCTTCATCAGCCCCTCGTTCTGCACATCGATGATGCGACGGGCGAGATCCCGGTCGGCGCCGTACCACCAGGCATTGATGCTCATCACCTCGACATCGATCCCCTGGGCATCCATGTCGGCGATGCGCTGCTCCATCGGCGGATTTTGCCCGCGAATGCCGAGTGTGCGGCGTGCTGCCTTCTCGAATGGCGTGCCTGCGGTGACGTCGACGATGCCAGGAATCACGCAATGGCAATGGATATCAACTGTTCTGACGCGTCGTCCGCCTACGCGCACCTCGCGCCGCGGGGTTGCATTCGCGCGGCGAAGTCCGCAGCCCATGCAGAGCCCCGCGCCGAGGGTGGTACGTCGTGTGATCATCTTTGTCTCCCTGGCCGAATATGGCCACGGCGATTTCGCGCCGGCAAGTGTTCGCGGCTGAGGCAGCCACGATGACTCAAGTTCAAAAGTTCTTTGCTTTTTATTTCAAAAAAGAAGTGCCTGTCTTAAAACTTCCGCTGCTCGATCGGCGGCAGGAATTTCTCCGTCCAAACCTCATCGACCGAGGGCGTACGTGGCAGCGAGAAGGTTTTCTGCAGCAGAGCGATGCCCTTCTCAAGCCGGTCGCGATCGACCGCGCCGAATCCGAGGCGCTTGCTTTCATCCGAGGTGATCTGGCGATCAATCACCCATTGCAGCTTCTCGGTTTCCAGGCCGCGATCGAGCAGGGCCTCGTGGCTCATCAGCGCGTCCATCGCCGGCTTTTTGTCGTGGATGGTCTCCATCCATGCGCGCAGGCTGGCGGCGACGAATTTTCCGACCGCGTCGGGGTTCGATCTGACCAACGCTTCGGAGACGATCAACGCATTGCTGTAGAGGTTGATGCCGTAGTCGGCATAATAGATGTAATTCATGTCCTCGAACTTGATCCCGAGGCCCTTCATCGCGAACCAGCTGG
>CAIVDX010000083.1 GCA_903904805.1 uncultured Rhodospirillales bacterium | reverse complement strand
GATGCCGCGGAAGGCGACCAGCTCGCCGATGTCGTAGGCCAGGATGTCGGTGGCGGCGAAGTAGAAATCGATCAGGCCGGAGACGGTGCCATCGAGGAAGAAGACATTGTCGGGGAACAGATCGGCATGGATCGCGCCGGTCGGCAGGCCGGCGGGCCAGGTGGCGAGGAGATCGGCGAGGGCGGCCTCAAGTTCGATGGCGAGGCCGGGGGCGACCTCGTCGGCGCGGGCGGCGCAGCGGGCGAGCAGCGGGCCCCAGCCATCGGGGCCGAGCGCGTTGCGGCGGACCGGCGGGTAGTCGGCGCCGGCGAGGTGGAGCTGGGCGAGCGCGCCGCCGAGCGGGCCGCAATGTTCGGGGCGCACGCGGCGCGGCCAGATGCCGGGCAGGAAGGTTGTGATGGCGGCGTGGCGGTCGCACAGCATGCGCAGCGGTTCGCCGTCGCGCCCGGAGACCGGTTGCGGGCAGGTGACGCCGCGGGCGGCCAGATGCTGCATGAGGCCGAGGAACCAGGGCAGCTCGGCGGGGTCCACGCGCTTTTCATAGAGGGTGAGGATGAAGTCGCCGGCGGTGGTGCGCAGCTGGTAGTTGGAGTTCTCCACCCCCTCGGCGATGCCGCGGAAGGCGACCAGCTCGCCGATGTCGTAGGCGGTGAGGAAGGCGGCCAGCGCCTCGTCGGACACCTCGGTGTAGACGGCCATCAGCGACCGGCGTGGCGGTTGGGGGGGCGCGCGAGGGAGGGCTGTGTGCGGGGCATGTTGTCGGGGCTCGGGTTGTGGGCAATATGCGCCCGCCGGCTGGCCGGCACAACGCACCCTGGCGATGTCTGGGCTGCACGATGGAGTCGCTCGATGACCAAAGCTCGCCGCCTGATCCGCCCGTTGATGCTCGCCGGTCTGGGGCTGCCGCTGGCATTGGCCGGGTGCGACTCCACACCGCAGGATTATTTCGCCCCACCCTGCCCGAAGCCGACCATCATGGCGGATCTGGCGGATCTCGATCTGTATCGCCCCGGAGGCGGGTCTGATGCGTCGGACCTGGCCTATTCGGTGCGGGTGACCGGGTTGAGCGGTACCTGCAGCACGGGCAAGACGCGCGGCACCACCAATGCGACGGTGAGCATGTCGATCGCCGTCAATCGCGGCCCGGCGGGTGTGGCGCGGGTGCTGACGGTGCCGTATTTCATCGCGGTGGTGAAGGATGGCGAGGTGCTGGACAAGACCGCCTACGCGATGGACGCGCAGTTCACCACCACGACCGGCACGGTGGCGCTGGTGACCGATCCGGTGAGTCTGCTGTTGCCGACGCCGCAGGGGGTGAGCTCGGCGGATTACCGCATTGTCGGCGGGTTGCAGCTGAGCCCTGCGCAGGTGGAGCGCAATCGCGCCTCGATGGCGGCCAAGCGGGGACAATAGCGCAGCTACAATACCGCAGCTACAATACCGCAGTTTCTGGCGAGAATCGGTTGCACCGTGTCGCCGGAGTGGGCATGGTGGGGGCGTTCGACATATCCCACGCGGAAGAGAGCGGCTGACCGATGAAGGTTGGGCCGCCGCCGAAGGCGCAACCGGCCCCCGGAAACGCTCAGGCAAAAGGACCGCGAACGGGAGCCGGATCTCTGGAAAGCCGGTGGCGTTTTGCCATCGCACCGACGGAGTAAGGCAGGCCCGGCCACGGGTCGCCGAAATCTCTCAGGTTCCGTGACAGAGGGGGGCCGATCCTGCCGACATGGTGTCGGCGGGCGGCCTGTCTGTCGCGGGGTGTGCTCTGTCGGAAGTTCTGTCTGAGGGTTTGCTGAAAACAACTGCATTGGATGGTCTGCACCGCGCATTGGGCGGGCGGATGGTCGATTTCGCGGGCTATGCGCTGCCGGTGCAGTACCCGGCGGGGATCATCGCCGAGCATCTGCATACGAGGGCGGCGGCGTCGTTGTTCGATGTGTCGCATATGGGGCAGGTGAGCATTCGCGGGGCGTTCGCCACGGTTGCGCGCGCGCTGGAGGCGCTGGTGCCCGCCGACATTGCCGGGCTGGCACCGGGGCAGGCGCGCTATGCGATGTTTCTCAATGAGGGCGGTGGCGTCATTGACGATCTGATCGTGGCGCGCGTGGCCGATGGGCTGCGGCTGGTGGTGAATGGCGCGCGCAAGGCGGTGGACGCGGCGCATCTGGCGGGATTTCTGTCGGCGGGGGAGATCGTCTGGCATGAGGATCGCGCGCTGCTCGCGCTGCAGGGGCCGGGTGCCGCGGACGTGCTGAGCCGGTTGGGGGCGCAGATTGCGGAGCTTCCCTTCATGGCGGTGCGGGACGGGCGGATTGGCGACCATGCCGTATGGATCAGCAGGACTGGCTATACCGGCGAGGACGGCTTCGAGATTTCGCTGCCGAACGGGCAGGCCGAGGCGCTGGCGCGGCTGTTGCTGGAACAGACTGAGGTGATGCCGGCCGGGCTGGGCGCGCGGGATTCGTTGCGGTTGGAGGCGGGGCTGTCTCTGTATGGCCAGGATCTCGATGAGGCGATCACGCCGGTTGAGGCGGGGCTCGGCTGGGTGATCGGCAAATCGCGGCGTGCGGACTGGGGTTTTTGTGGCGGCGCGGCGCTGCGGGAGCAGCTCGCCGCCGGCGCGGCCCGCAGGATGGTGGGTCTGGCCATCGAGGGGCGTGCGCCGGTGCGCTCGGGCGCGGAGATGGTGGTTGCGGGCGAGCTGGTGGGGCGCGTGACCTCCGGCGGGTTCTCGCCGAGCCTGTCCGCACCGATCGCCATGGGTCTGCTGCGCGCCGATCTGGCTGTTCCCGACACGGAGATTTCCGTTCTGCTGCGCGGGCGGGCGGTGCCGGCGCGGGTGGTGCGGCGGCCTTTTGTTCCCCATCGTTATCATTCTGTTGGAGCTGTGTGATGAGCGTGATCCGCTTTACCAAGGACCATGAGTGGGTGCGCCTTGAGGGCGATTTGGCGACGGTGGGGATCACCGACCATGCGCAAAGTGCGTTGGGGGATCTGGTGTTTGTCGAACTGCCCGAGCCCGGGCGGGTGGTGGACGCGGGCGAGGCCTGCGCGGTGGTGGAGAGCGTGAAGGCGGCATCGGATGTGTATGCGCCGCTGGCCGGCACCATCGTCGAGACGAATGCCGCGCTGGGCGAGGAGCCGGCCCTGGTGAATCAGGAGCCGGCCGGTGCGGGCTGGTTCTTTCGGATGACGTTGAGCGATGCCACCGCGTTCGAGGCGCTGCTGGATGAGGCCGGCTATGCGGCCCTGTTGGAGAGCGAGGCATGAGCGCGCTGCTGTCGGGTCTGGCGGGGGATGATTTCGTCGCGCGGCATATCGGGCCGGACGGGCATGAGATCGCGCGCATGTTGCGCGCTGTCGGCGTGGGCAGCGTCGATGCGCTGATCGATGCGGCGGTGCCGGCGGATATTCGCGCTCCGTTGCCGGTGCTGCCGGAGGCTGCTGATGAGGCCAGCGTTCTTGCCGAATTGGCTGAGCTGGCCGGGCGCAACCGGCAGGTGCGGTCGCTGATCGGGCAGGGCTATCATGGCACCATCCTGCCGTCAGTCATCAAGCGCAATGTTCTGGAAAAT
>CAIVDX010000082.1 GCA_903904805.1 uncultured Rhodospirillales bacterium | reverse complement strand
CGCGGCCTCGGCGCTGCCGATCAGATGGCCGACCACCACGATGCCCAGCGCGCGCAGGCCGTTGGCGATGATCGGGATCACGCAGGAGGCGGCGATGAAGGCGATGCGGCGGCCGGGGCTGCGATAGATGGTGCAGGCATAGACCACGCCGAAGGCGATCGCCGCGATCAGGAAGCGCAGGCCGGCGCAGGCCTCGGCGACATAGAACACGCCCTCGGGGATCTCGATGGTGAATTCGTCGACGAAGTTCGGGATGCCCAGCACGTTGAGGCCAAGCTCGACGAAATTGGCGGTGACATGCTGCAGCGTGGGGGTGAGGAAGGCGCCGAAGGGCACCAGGAAGAACAGATAGAGCAGCGGGATCGCGGCGGCGTAATACAGGCGCCAGCCGAGCATGCACAGCACCATGATCTCGGCGAAGCACAGCAGCGCCAGCTGGCGCCCCTCCATCAGCCCCAGCCGCTCGGCGACGAACCAGGCCGCGGCGATCGGCAGTGCCAGCAGGGCGGGCCAGGCGGTTGGGCGCGGCGCGAGCCCGGCGAGCTGATCGCGCCGCTCCCAGCCCAGCCAGGCGGCGATGGGGATCACGAAATAGCAATGGCCGTAGGCGGTGCTGTCGTACCAGACATCCAGCGCGGCGGTGACCTCGGTGCGGAAGAGCAGGAGCAGGCCGGCGAGCCCCAGGCCCAGCAGCACCAGCACCAGCCGCGACTGGCGCAGGCTGTCCGGGCGGAGCGGGCCGTCCATCACGGTGGCATCCATCGTTATGTCCCCTCGCTCAGCCGACGCCGCGCACGATGCGCGGGCCGACAATGTTGGCGATCGGCAGAGGCAGTTTCTTCCAGGCGGCGATGAACAGCCGATATTTCGGGTTCAGCGGATTATGGTCGGGAATAGAGGCCCCCGGTGCGAGGCGGAAGCGATAATCGAGCGGGGTAGGGGTGAAACCCCAATTCTTCTTGAAGGAGAAGGCGCCGGTGCCAACCTTGCTGCGCCCATAGTCGAACAGGCGGCAGCCGCGGGCGGCGGCACGGCGCATCACGTCCCAATACATGAAATCATTGCCATAACAGGCCCGCGCGGCTGAGGTTCCGCCGCCATAATAGGGCAGAACCTCGTCGCGCCAGTAGAAATTCAGCACGGCGGTGACTGGCGTGTCTTTGTCGCGGATGATCACCACGTCCATGTCCTGGCCAAAGGCCTGTTCGAGGATGCGGAAATAGCGTCGGGAGAACACCGGGGTGCCGAGATTGCGCACGCTTTCGGCGTAGATCCGGTGCAGCGTATCCACATCGCGCCCGGCGGAGCCGACCAGGCCGTGATCGATGCCCTTGCGCACCATCGCCCGCTGCTTGCGCGGGATCGCCTTCATGTTCTCGTCGTCGCTGGCGGTGATCGGCTTGCGGAAGGTGACATAGAGGTCGGACTTTGCCGGCCACAGCGCGGGGTCGAGCCAGCCGGCGGGCGGCTGGTCGAGCAGGCGCAGTTCCAGCGCGGGCATGGCGGCCTGTTGCATGGCGGCCTCGCCGGCGGCGAGCAGGGCGGCGAAGCTTTCGGCATCCGCCGCGAGGGGGCCGCCATAGACGCAGAAGGGCAGCGATATCAAGCTCTTGCCGAACAGCAGGCTGTGCACCGCGGCGAGCGGCAGGATGCCGGTGATGGCGCCGTCACGCTCGGCGAACAGGAAGCTGGTGCGGTGGCCGAAGGCGGCGGAGAGCACACCGGCCCAGGCGGCGCGGTGGAAGAAGGTGCCGGAGGGATGGCCGGCGACGAAGCTGTCCCAGGCCGCGTGCGCGTCGGGCCGCTCTTCCAGGCTGCGGATCTGCAGGGTCATGTGCGGGGTCGGCCTTGATCGGGAGGGTCTGCTGGGAGGGTCAGTGATGGAGCGCGGCTTCGGCACCCTGGGCGGTGGCAGCCTGATCTGTCTGGGCGAGTTCGGCGGCGAAGACCTCGTCCATGCGTTCCCAGGAGAAATCGCGCAGCAGCCGTTCCAGCCGGGGCTCGGTCTGCGCGAGATTCACATAATGGCGGAAGCGCGACAGGCGCTTGGGCAGGGCGACGCGCGGCTGGCCGGGATCGACCTCCCAGGGATGGATGTAGAAGATGCCCGGCGCATCATCGTCGGCGGCGAAGCGGCGCAGATTGGCGCGGTAGAGCCAATAGGGCAGCAGGCGGAAATAGCCGCCGCCGGCGGCCGGCATGTTGTGGCCGCCACGGCGCACGGTGGTCATCGGGAATTCCCAGAGGCGGCCATCGGCCACGAGATGCGCGAATCGCGGGGCGTGCGGTGCGCCGTAGAGATCGTGCTTCACCGGATAGAGTGAGGAGCTGTAGCGGTGGCCGGTCTCGGCGAGGATCGGATAGGCCCACTCGGTGCGCGGATTGATCGAGAAGGTCGGCGCGCGATAGCCGATCACCGCAACGCCGCCGGCATCCTCGAGCAGCCCCTTGGCGCGGATCAGGTCGGCGCGGAACTCGGCCGGCGAGAGGGTGTGGACCTGCTGGTGGAAATAGCCGTGGCTGGCCAGCTCATGGCCGGCATTGACGATGCGGCGGATCAGCTGGGGATGGCGCTCGGCGACCCAGCCCAGCGTGAAGAAGGTGCCGCGCTGGCCGGCGCGGGCGAACAGGTCGAGCAGTCGCTCGGTGCTGGCCTCGACGCGCCGCGGCAGGCTGTCCCAGTCGGAGCGGGGGAAGGCCTCGGCCATGACCTGGACCTGGAAATAATCCTCGACATCCACGCTCAGCGCGTGGGCACGCGGCTTGCCCAGGCGCGGCGCGGTGCTCATGGCTGATCGCCGCTCGCGAGCGAGATGATCCGCTGCAGCATGCGCTCCTGCCGGCTGGCGCGCTCTTCCAGCGCGGCGATGCGGGGGGCGAGGTCGGCGTCATGGCCGTTCAAAAGGGACGCGGCGCCGCGCAGCGCGCCATTGCCGCCCGCGGCGGACGGCGCGGCGGCCCCGGCTGGCAGGATGGCACCCGGAGGCGGGGCGCCGGCCTCAAGATCGTCGTCCAGCTCGGAGGCGGTGGTGCGCACCATCTCGGCGGTGATTTCGTTGGTGGATTCCAGCGCGCCGAGCAGCAGGACCCGGGCGCACAGCCGGTTGATCCGGCGCGGGATGCCGCCGGTGGCGGTGTAGACGGCGACGAAGGCGTCATCCTGCCAGTGTGGGCGATCGACCCAGCCGGCGGTGGCCAGGCGGTGGCGGATATAGTCGCGTGTCTCGTCGCTGGTGATCGGGCCGAGATGGTAGGAGGCGAGCACGCGCTGGCGCAGCTGATCGAGATCGGGGCTGGCGAGGATTTTGCGGAATTGCGGCTGGCCGAGCAGGATGGTCTGCAGCGAGGCGCGGCCGCCCTCGGTGATGTTGGAGAGCATGCGGAGTTCTTCGATCGCCGGGATCGGCAGGTTCTGCGCCTCATCGACCACCAGCAGGCAGCGCCGGCCGGCGGCGCGCTGGTCGCGCAGCACATCCTCGAAGCGCAGCAGCATCGCCGCCTTGCTCTGGCCCTCAGGCTCGATGCCGAAGCCGGCCATGGTGAGGCGGAACAGATCGTCGGCCGACAGCTGGGTGGTGTTGATGCGGGTGACCACGTAGGCGCGGCGGTCAAGCTGGGTGAGCAGGCGTTCGATCAGCGTGGTCTTGCCGGCGCCGACCTCGCCGGTGACGACGATGAAGCCCTCCGCCTGCGACAGGCCGAAGGTCAGATGCGCGATCGCGCGGCTGTGCTGGCTGCTGCCGTAGAAGAACCGCTGATCCGGTGTCAGCTGGAAGGGCGGGCCGTTCAGGCCGTAAAATTGTTCAAACATTGACGCCTCAGAAGGTCTTGCGCAGTCCGGCCAGGACCGTTTGGGAAGGGATGGGATTGTAGACCGGCTGGCCGAAGCCGAACGCTGTCGTCTGTATATTGCTGCTATAATTGTATCTTAGGAAGGTGCTGAGCGTTTCCGACAAACTCTTCGTCAAACCCACGTTGGCGCCGGTGAAGGCGCCGCGCTGGACGATCGGGATGGTGCCGCCGGTGCCGGTGGTTTCGCTTGAGCTGTTGGTGTTGTTGCCCACCTGCAGGCCGGCATACAGCGACGTCGTCTCGCTGACCTGGTGCGACCAGGTGATGCCGCCGGAGAGCGATGACGATGTTTGGCCGGGGCTGGTGGCCACAGTTGCGGTCAGCAGTGTGCGGGTGGAGTGGCTGATGGTCAGGCCTATCGTGTCACGGTCAAAGCTGGTTGCCGATCCCGCTGATTGCTGCTGCAGATAATAGACCACGCCCAGATTGGTTGGCGTGACGGCACCGTTCAGCGCTTGCACCGGGGCCCCGTTGCCGGCGTTCACCATCCCGCCGCCAGCGGTCACGTTGCTGCCGTTCAGCGCGCCCTGCAGCTCCTGCGCCGCGGTGGAGGAGCCGGCGGAGGAGCTGGCGAACAGCACGGTGCGGCCGGAGATCCGGTAATTGATCTGGCCCTGCACGACATCGCGGCCCTGCACATAGCCGTAGCTCATCGAAACCGTGCTGTCCGGGTTCGGTGTCCAGTTGAAGCCGCCGGTGTGGGATGGTCCGGTGAAGTTGTAGGGCGTGACGCCGCCATAATGCACCTGCTGGTCGGCGATGTGTCCGGTGAGGAAGAACTCATGGGTCAGCGCGTAGGAGCTGTCGAGCGCCTCGGTGCGGCTGAGGCCGGGGACGGCGCTGCCGCCGCCATATTGCGCGCCGGTGACGGATAGGGTGAGCATCAGACGCCCAAAGGCCTGGCCGGTGGTGAAGCTGGCATGCTCCGTGGCGCTGGCGGAGCCTCCGGTGCTCGCCCCCAGTGAATTCGCTTGTCCGGCGGTCGCCACGTTCTGAAAGGTCTGGCTCAGCGTGGCGCCGATCTGGGCGACGCCGAGGTCGCCGTACTGGCGCACGGCGTAGGGTGAGACCGAATAGGAATAGGTCTGCACCGAGTTCGAGGCCGAGAGCGCGCCGTTATTGACGCCGCCATAGCGGGGCTGCTCGGTGGCGTAGGCGTTGGCGCTGACATAGATCGTCTGCGGCACCACGGTGAACAGGCCGCTGCCGCTCAGACTGGGGACGAACCGGGGCTGGTTGCCCGGGCTGCCTTCATAGATGTTCAACGTGG
>CAIVDX010000081.1 GCA_903904805.1 uncultured Rhodospirillales bacterium | reverse complement strand
GGCGCCTGACAGCGCGGCGAAGCTCGATGCGGCGGCGGCCGCGGGCGAGATCGAGATGGTGGTGCCGTTCCAGCTGCATGGCCTGGCCGGCGAGGGCGGCCAGCTCAGCGGTGTCGAGGTCGCGGCGCTCGATGGCACGGTGCGGCTGCTGGCGGCGGACGTGCTGCTGCCCTTCTATGGGCTGTCGATGGAGCTTGGCCCGATCGCGCATTGGGGGCTGGAGCTGGAGCGGCATCATCTGCCGATCGATCCCGGCACCTGCGTGACCAACATCCCCGGCGTATTCGCCATCGGCGATGTGGCGACCTATCCGGGCAAGCTGAAGCTGATCCTGCAGGGCTTCGCCGAGGCGGCGGTGGCGGCGCACGCGATCCATCCGATCGTGCATCCCGATCAGGCACTGCATTTTGAATATTCGACCAGCAAGGGCGTTCCCGGCTGACATCTTTTCTTTCCGGCGCGGGCTGCTACGACAGCTTCTAACGTCAACAGGGGAGCTGTCGCATGTCCGACGAACTGGATCTGATCAAACGTGAGCTGGTGGTCGCCAACCGCGTGCTGGCATTCGAGAATGTCATCGATGCCTACGGTCATGTCAGCATTCGCCATCCGCACAACCCGAACCGCATGCTGCTCTCCTGGTCGCGCAGCCCGGAACTGGTGACGCTGGACGATATTCTGGAATTCAACCTCGATGGCAGCACGGTCGGCGGCGATCCGCGGCCGCCCTATCGCGAGCGCTTCATCCATACCGGCGTGTATCTGGCGCGGCCGGATGTGAACGCCGTGGTGCATGCGCATGCCGAGGACACGCTGCCGTTCGGCATCGTCGATGTGCCGCTGCGCCCGGTGATCCATTCGGGCAGCTTCATCGGGCTGAAGGTGCCGGTGTGGGACATCGAGGACAAGTTCGGCCCGAACACCGATCTGCTGGTGTCGGACGCCGACCAGGGCGGCGATCTGGCGGCCAAGCTGGCGGACGCCAACGTGGTGCTGATGCGTGGCCATGGCTTCACCGCGACGGCCTCCAACCTGGTCGATGTGGTGCGGCTGGCGGTCTATCTGCCGAAGAATGCGCGCGTGCAGATGAAGGCGATGGCGATGGGCGCGCCGAAATATCTCAATGCCGGTGAGATCGGCGCGCGCGAGGGCGGCAAATACGGCGCGAAGACGAACGTGACTCAGCGCGCCTGGACCTATTGGGCGACCCGCGCGGGGGTGACCGACATGCTGCCGCTGGCGGATTTCTCCAAGGGCGACCCGAACCTCAACGACTGAGGGGCGAGCAGACCCGGCATCAGGGCCTGGGCGGCATCGGCGGCGGCGATCACCACCGCCTCGATGCCGGGCCCATAGGTCGCCGACCCAGCGACGACCAGGCCGCTGATCGGCGCGCGTGGTGATGACAGCCGCCCGGCGGGGCCATAGACGCTGCCCTGATTGCCAAGGCCGTAGCGCGCGAACGTCACCGGGCTCGCCGCGGCGCGATAGACGATATGGCGGCGCAGCTCGGGCATCAGCTGCTCGGCACTGTCCAGCATGCGCTCGGCCAACGCTGCCTTGCGGGCCCGATAGACCGGATTGGCGCGCCACTGGCGCCAGTCCGGGCCACCCTGTTCGGGAAACCAGTCGGCGGCCTCGTCGGGCGACAGGATTCGCCACATCGTTGCGGTGCCGCAGCCCGGCGGCGCGGCGGACGGGTCGAGCAGGCTGGTGCCGGTGACAACGGTGCGTGTCGTGCCGTCGTCAATGAAGCCGGTCGGGTGCGGCGGCGGACAGTCCAGCCCAAGATGCAGCGCGAAGGCCGAGGGGCCTGGCGCGACAGGCTGGAGGCCGCTCCGGGTCGCGCCGGGCGGCAGCAGTCCCTGGTGCAGGGCGGCAGGATCGGCGTTGCAGACCACCGAGCCGGCGCGGATTGTCTCGCCGCTCTCCAGCACGATCCCCACCGCGCGGCCTTTCTCAACCAGGATCCGGCGCACGCTGGTGGACAGCCGCACCTGCCCGGCGCGGCCACGGATCGAATCGGCCAGCAGTCGGGCGAAGCCGCCGGTGCCGCCACGCGGGTAGAAGCCGCCATGCAGATAAAAGCCGAACAGCGGCACCATCTCGCGGCAGCGCGGCGTCACGCTGGCGTCGCCGAGATAGGTGGTGAGCATCGACATCAGCCGGATCAGGGCAGGGTCGCGCAGATGGCTGGCGAGCAGCTCGTGGAACGGGCGGTCCATCCAGCGCGCGACGATCGGGTGGGCGCGGCCGATGGCGAGAAAGCTGTCGACATCGTCGGGCACGCCGGGGAAGCCGCCGCGGCCGAGCGCGGTGGAATACAGCCCCTCGAACAGGGCGCGCAGATCGGCGAACAGGCCGATCAGCCCTTCGCGGCTCGCGGGGAACCGGGCGGCAAGCATGGTCAGCCATTCCTCCCAGCATGCGGGCACGTCGAAGCTGCCGACCGGGGTGAGATAGCGATGCGGCACGCGGCACCATTGCAGCTGGTCGGCGAGCCCCAAGCGGCGGAGCAGGCTGTCGACCGGCCCGCCCGGCCAGACGCCGGAGACATCATGCGGGCCGCAATCGAAGCGGAAGAGGCGCTTGTCGCCGTCCTCGGCCCGCCCGCCGACGCGTTCGAAATCGTGGCACAGCCCGCCGGGGACGTCGTGCTGCTCGGCGAGGAACACCCGGCAGCCGCCATCGGCCAGCAGGGCGCCGGCGCTGAGTCCGCCAATGCCGCCGCCGATCACCGCCACGTCCCAATAGGGCGAGCCGGTGCGCAGGGCGGGGGCGGGCCAGGGATGCGGATGCGCGGCGGCGATCTGCCGCGCCAGCAGCAGCCGCGGCAGCCGGGTCACCGCCAGAACCGAGCCGCCGATCCCCAGCCCGACCAGCAGGAAGCTGGCGGGCACCGGCGCGCCGGTCGCACCGAGGGCGGCCAGGGCGAGCAGCACCATCCCCAGCCAAGGGATAGGACCTGGTTGACCCGGTGAAATATCGGGCTTTTCGCCAGATCGCCGACGCGCTTCGCGGCCAGCGGCGCCGTCCAGGGCCGGCCGGCGGCCACCGAAGCGAGGGCCAGAACGCCCAAGGTAATGCCCAGGGTCAGCAACGCGAACGGCACAAAATCCAACGTGACGGCGATCGCGGTGCGCATTCAGCCAACGTCCATTTTGCGAAGCGATATGTTGTCGCCGTTAACATTTCCGCCCCGTGCATGGTTCGTGTCAATGTGGGCCATGATTGAGCGATACCACCATGGCGACCTGCGGGCCGTTCTGCTCGCCGCGGCGGTGGCCGAGGTCGAGGCGGTTGGCCATGCCGACCTCTCGCTGCGCGTGCTCGCCCAACGGCTGAGATCG
>CAIVDX010000080.1 GCA_903904805.1 uncultured Rhodospirillales bacterium | reverse complement strand
CGCCGACGCCTCCTTTCTCGACACCATCACCGAGTTCGCGGTGACGTTCGATCCGGTGGTCTACGGCGCGGCGAAGGATCGGGCGCGCCGGATCATGCTCGCGGAAGACCCGGCGGAATTGCCGCCCGAGGGCAAGATCGCCGGGGGCGAGGAGTGCCGCTACTGCCCGTTCAAAAGCCGCTGCCAGGGTGCTTTGGTCGCCGCCATTCCTCGCGACAGAGTGCCGATCGGCGACAACGCCATGGCGCACCTGAAAGCCCTGGTCGAGCAGCACGAGGCCGCCGATGCCCAGGCCGAGGATGCCGGCAAGCGCCGGGAAGACATCCGCGAACAGGTGCGGGTGCTGCTGCGCGAACTCGGCACCCGCAAGGTCGAGGGCGAGGGCTTCTCGATCTCCTGGTTCCCGGTCAAGGGCAGGAAATCCCACGACCGCAAGGCTGCCGAACGGGCCGGCATCGATTTCGCTCCGTTCGAACGCGAAGGCGAGCCCTCCGAACGCCTGACCATCACCCTGAGCTGACCCCCACCACCAGAGGAGCGAAGAAGCCATGACCAGCACTGCTGTTGCCCCCACCACGCCGGCCGGCGCCCTGGCGCACCCACCCGGCTATGATCCCTATGCCGCCTACGGCGAGCAGGCCTCGGCCGTCAAAGCCTACATCACCTTCAAGAACGGCGAATACCTGTTCGGTGTCGACGACGATGTGATTCCGCTCGGTACCCGCTTCATCGCCAACATGCCCGGCCTGCGGGTCGGCTGGAAACGCTGGTCGGCGGGCCGGGTCACCGACGATCTGCTCGATCTGCTGGCCGATGGCGTGCCGCCGCGGCGGCGCAGCGACCTCGGCGACCTCGACCAGGGGCTGTGGGAGATCGACGAGAAGACCAAGCAGCCGCGCGACCCCTGGCTGTTCACCAACGAGCTGGTTTTTCGCGGTCAGGAGACCGGCGACGAATTCGTTTTCGCCACCTCCAGCAAGGGCGGCCTCGGGGCGATCGGCGAGTTGTGCAAGGCCTATGGCAAGCTTTACCGCCAGAAACCCGGCATGCTGCCGGTGATCGAACTCGGCAACGATCACTATGCCCACAAGGTCTACGGCAAGACCTACTTCCCGGTGCTGAGGCTGGTCGATTGGGTGCGGGACACCGCTTCGGCCGACAGCACGGAAGCGCCGCCCGAGCCTGCCCGGCCTGTCGCAGCCCCGGTGACGGCGCAGGTGCCTCCGGCCGCGCCGGCCAAGGCCCCCGAGCCCGATAAAGCGAAGCGCACCCGCTTCTGATCGATCACCCGGCCGGGCCGTCGGCAGTGCCGATGGCCCGTGCCGTTCCCTCTACCGACAAGGAGTTTCGACGATGCGGGATCACGATTATACGGCGGCGGCGGAGTTTCTGGCCGAGTTTTTCGGCCAGACCACCGAGCACGCCGTGGAACTGCGCTCGTTGCCCAACGACCGGGGCGCAGGCCCCAACCGGCCCCTGTTCGGGCGCGACCTGACCCTGGTCGAGGGCCATTGCCAGCGCTGGGATGGCAGTGGCCGGGCGCTGTATTTCGGCACCTGCACCCGGATCACCGGCAGTTCGTCCGGCAGTCGCGCCGATCTTGCCGAATGCCCGGCGCTGTGGGCCGAGGTCGATACCCGCAAGCTCGGGCTCGACAAGGCGATGGTCCGCCAGGCGGTCGCCTCGCTGCCCCATCCGCCCAGCATCGTCATCGACAGCGGCGGTGGGCTGCATTTTTACTGGCTGCTGACCGAAGCCCTCGACGTGCGCCAAACGGCCGAACACGCCGCCGAGACCGAAGAGGCAATTACCGCCGTCCTCAAACAGCTTGCCGGAATCATGGCCGGGGATGCCAGCGTCTGCGACCTCGCCCGCATCATGCGCTTGCCGGGCAGCCACAACACCAAACCCGATGTCAGGGTCACCAACGCCGATCAGCCGGCCCTGGTGACGGTATTGGCGGCCGATTGGTCCCACCGACATGAGTTTTCCGACCTCGTCGATTGGTTGGACTGGCAACGGCCGGTGATCGTCGCGCCGATCGTGTCCGGCGGCGAGAAAATCGCCGCTGAGGAGAATCCCTATCTTGCCGCAGCATCCCGGCTCGGCTTCAAACCGCCGCTCGATGTCGAGAAGGCGCTCGCCGTCATGTCCTATCTCGGCAATGGCGACACCGGCATCCACCAGACCCAGCTTCGTGTTTCGGCCTCCCTGGTCGCCCAGGGCGTGGAGGACGACGAGATCGTCACCCTGCTGATGGCCAACACCATGCGCGCCGCCGGCCTCCATGCCTGCG
>CAIVDX010000079.1 GCA_903904805.1 uncultured Rhodospirillales bacterium | reverse complement strand
GCTCGTGGCGAACATGGGCGAGGACAATGTCTCCGTTATCGACCCCATCGACGGCCACACGGTCCGTCGCGTGCACACCGGCAAGGGCGCGCACCAGCTGTTCCTCTCGCCGGATGGGCATACGCTGTACGCCAACAACCGGGTTGACGGCACAACGGTCGCACTCGACCCCAACACGCTTGAGCTGCGACGCGTGTACCACATTCCCGGCGGGCCGGATTGCATCGATTTCGCGCCGGACGGCAAACTCTGGATCACCCAGCGCTGGTTGAAGCGCGTGGCAGTGCTCGATCCCCGCACCGGTGAGGTCCAGTCGATCGATGTCGGCCGCTCCCCGCACGGCATTTTCCTCACCACCGACCTGGGCACGCACGGGTAGGGACACCGCGATGAGTTTCGACCCGTTCAGTCTCGCCGCTGGCTGGCTGCAGGAGCATCTGGTGATCCCCGCTTTGTTCGGGCTGGACGCGATGGAGTGGGAGGATGTCGGCTTCGGGTGGGCCTTGTTCGCGGTCTATGGTCTGGCGCAGGTGATTGTCACGCTCGCGGTGTGCTGGCCGCTGGAGCATTTGCGCCCAGTTGAGAGCTGGCCGGATCGGCGCGCGGAATGGGTGGATGTGCTCTACACGCTGATCGCGCGGGTTGGGCTGTTGCCGTTGGTGACGTTTGTTCTGTTCTACCAGCTGCAGGTTTGGATGAACGGGTATCTGGCCGACCATGGCTGGGTGCCGCCCACGCTGGAACGCATGTTTCCCTTCCTGCTCGGCCGCCAGCTGATCACCTTTGCCATCTATGTGGTGATCCTCGATTTCTCTGAATATGTGCGGCACTGGCTGAGCCACCGGTTCCGCTGGTGGTATGCGCTGCACGCGCTGCATCACGCGCAGCGGCAGATGACCTTCTGGTCGGATGACCGCAATCACCTTGTGGATGAGATCATTGCCTTCGCCTGGTTCACCGCTGTCGCGCTGCTGATCGGCATTCCGCCGCTGCAATTCCCGCTCGCGGTGCTGCTGCTGCGGCTGATCGAGAGCATTTCTCACGCCAATACGCGCCTCAGCTATGGCTGGCTGGGCGAGCGGCTGGTGGTCTCGCCGCGCTTTCATCGCGCGCATCATGGCGTGTTGGCGGCGGGCCAGCGCAGCTGCAATTACGGCGCGATCCTGCCCTGGTGGGACATGATCTTCGGCACCGCTGATTTCGGGCGGGAATTCGCGCGGACTGGCGACCCGAAGGCCGACGAACGCCTGGCGACGGGGAGCTATTGGCAGCAGCAGTTGGTTGGGTTGCAGCGGATGTTGAGAGTTTGACGTTCGGCCAGGGGCAAACCCCTGGCCTTTGGTCAGACTTTAATCATCCCGATGGACCCGCTCCATCCGCTCGTGCCGTTCCTGCGCTTCGATGGACAAGGTGGCGATGGGCCGGGCCTCGAGACGGCGCAGACCAATCGGCTCGCCGGTCTCCTCGCAGAAGCCGTAGGTGCCGTTCTCGACCCGCAGCAGCGCCTGGTCGATCTTGGAGATCAGCTTGCGTGCCCGATCGCGTGTCCGCAGTTCCAGCGCGCGGTCGGTTTCCACGCTGGCGCGGTCGGTGATGTCCGACTCGTGGATGCCACCCTCGGATAGGCTGGCAAGGGTGCCATCCGCCTCGCGCAGCAGGTCCTGGCGCCAACGGAGCAGCCGCTGGCGGAAATACTCCACCTGCAGCGGGTTCATGAAGTCCTCGTCCTCGGAAGGACGGTAGTCCGGCGGAAGCGTGATCATCACGGCGCAGAATCCTCGCTTTCCTGATCCCCTTGTGTGGGTTGCGCCGGCTTATAGCGGCGGAGCAAGGCCCCGCCAAGTGCGCTTATTAAGACTATTTTTCAGGTGACCGCCGGGCGAGTTCCACCGCGGCGCGCACCGCGATGGCGCGGGTGACGCCGGCGAGGGCGGGATCGGCGGGGCTGGGCATGCGCGCCAGCGCCGCCAGCCGGGCGGTGGTGGTGCCGTCGTCGCCGCCATCAAGCAGCCGTGCCTGCAATTCGGCCAGGCTGTCGAGCACTGCATGTGCCTGGCGACGGGCGGCGCGATCGCGCAGCAGCGGATCGTCCAACTCCTGTGCGACGAGCAGCGGAGCGACCTCGCTGACGCCGGGAAGCGCTGCTGCCGGCCCCGGCGCATCCGGCACCCGAAAGCCCGAGGCACCGCCGGGCACGCGGTCGGCTGGCAGGATCGCGGGGCGGCCGGAGATTGGGTCGATGCCGGGCATTGGGGCTCCTGGGCAGCATGTCCTGCCGGGTTGGGGAATGCCGATGGGCAGCTTCTGCCCACCGCTGAGAGAGGGTCAACGGGCCTTTCGGCGGGTCTCGCACTGGCATGCGCCTTGCGCTTTTCCCGCCCGAGCGCCGGCCCCCGTTCTGTGCCGGGTCGGGTTGAGAGAATGCAAAGGAGCGACATCATCCCGCGATTTCCCCGCTCCCGGGCCACACTTGGCCTGCTGATCTGTCTGGCCCAGGGCCATGCCGCGGCGGCGGTCCGGATCAAGGACGTCGCCGATGTTGAGGGCGTGCGTGAGAATCAGTTGGTGGGCTACGGCCTGGTGGTCGGGCTGAACGGCACGGGTGACAAGCTCGACAACGCCGTGTTCACCCGCCAGTCGCTGGTCGGAATGCTCGAGCGGCTGGGGGTGAACACCCGCGACCTCGAGGCAAAGCTGCAGACCAAGAACGTCGCCGCGGTGATGGTCACCGCCACTTTGCCGCCCTTCGCACGCAGTGGCAGCCGCATTGATGTCGCGGTTTCCGCGCTGGGCGATGCCACCAATCTCACCGGCGGCACATTGTTGGTCACCCCGCTGCTGGGGGCGGACGGCGAGGTTTATTCGGTTGCCCAGGGAGCGGTGGCGACAGGGGCGATCGCCGCGCGCGGGGCAGCCAGTTCCGTCACCCGCGGTGTGCCCACCTCCGCGCGCATCGCCAATGGGGCCACGGTAGAAAAGGAGGTCGCCTTCAAGCTCGGCCAGCAGCCCAATCTTCGGCTGGGCCTGCGCAACCCGGATCTCACCACCGCCCGACGCATCGCCGATGTCGTCAACCGCGCCCTCGGCGGCCCGGTGGCGCGTGCCACCGATCCACGCACCGTGCTGCTCGATGTGGGTGGCCGCGAGGTGGTGGATGTGCTCGCCCGGATCGAGGATCTGGGTGTTGTGCCGGACACGCCGGCGGTGGTGGTGATCGAGGAAGCCAGCGGTACCATTGTGATGGGCGCCGATGTGCGGATCTCCACCGTGGCCATCGCGCAGGGCAACCTCACCATCCGTGTCACCGAGACGCCGGAGGTCAGTCAGCCCGGTCCATTCTCCAACGGCACCACCCAGACCGTGCCGCGCACCAATGTACAGGTTGATACACAATCGGATCGGCGTCTTGGCATCGTGCCCGGTTCGGCGACGCTGCGCGATCTCGTGGCGAGCCTGAATGCGCTGGGTGTGGGGCCGCGCGATCTGATTTCTATTCTGCAACTGATCAAGGCGGCCGGCGCGCTGCAGGCTGACCTGGTGATCCGCTGATGAGGGATACATGAGATGGTAGGTGTGGGTGCGCTGAGCAGTGGCACTGGCGGTGCCGGTCCAACCGACGCAACGATGCGTGCTGCCGCCAGCAAGTTTGAGGCGATGGCGATCGGCGAACTGCTGAAGCCGATCTTCGACACGGTGGACAATTCCGCCGGTCCATTCGGTGGCGGTGCGGCGGAGCGGCAATGGATGCCGATGCTGGTCGATGCGATCGCCGAACGCATGGTGCAGGCCGGCGGTCTTGGCCTCTCCGCCCCGGTGCAGCAGGCGCTGCAACGCGTGCAACAGCAAAACGGCGCACAACAATGACCGCATGGGAGACTGCCGCGCAGCGTCTGCTCGCCGTTCTTGAGGCGGAGAATGGGGCGTTGGCCCGCATGGATCTGACCGGCGCCGCTGCCTGCCTTGGCGACAAGCAGGCGGCTGTTGCCGCGCTGCCCGCAGATCCGCCACGAACACCCGCGTTGCGCGACACAGCGCGGCGGCTTTGCCAGGCGGCGGACGAAAATCGCCTGCTGTTGGAACGCGCGATCGGCGTTCAGTCGCGTGTGCTGGAGATCGTGCGCGACGCGGTGGCGCTGCGAGGGGCGGACTCGCGTTACGCCAGGGGCGGTGCGCCAGCGTGCGCACCGTGCGCGCCAGTGTCGATGGTGATCAAGGCCTGAGCCTGGATGGACGGGCCGCGTTGTTTGGTGTTCGATCCCAGCCGAAACAGATGGACGAACCGCGATGATCGTGATCCTGGCACTGCATGATGCGAACTCTGCAGCGCCTGTCGACGAGTTTTCTGATGGCCTGGCGGCACTTGGCGACGCGCTGAACGGCGTGGGCGCGCCCTGCACGCTGCTGCGCGGCAGTGCGCAGGAGCTGCTTGCAGCGTGGGAGGGCATCGACACCGGGGCGCGGCTGCTGATCGATCTGCGGCTGATCGGCGACTTCGCTGCGTATGCGCAAGAGTTGATTGCGCGCGGTGCGGCGGCAATCGTGCTGCACGGGCAGGCGTTGGCGCCCGACGATCCCGCGCTGAGCGAGGCCGCACGCGCACTTCTGGCGCGGCTGCCGCACATTCTCGTGCCCTCGTTGATCGTCGCCGATGCGCTGGTCGACCGCTACGAAATCCCGCGCGCGCAGGTGCATCTGCTGTCACCTGGCATCGCCGACTTTGCCGTTGCTCAACGTGAGATGGAGGATGGCTGTGCCATCCTCACGATTGGCG
>CAIVDX010000078.1 GCA_903904805.1 uncultured Rhodospirillales bacterium | reverse complement strand
TTTGTGGAAGGCCTCGATCCGGGTGGCGGCGAGGTCCAGCGCTTGCTGGAGTTCGGCGGGGATGCCGGCGGTGGCGGCGTCGATCTGTCTTTCGGTGATGCGCAGGGTTGTCGCGGTGAAACGGTCGAAGCGGGCGGTGTAATCGAAGAGCGCCGCGTCGCCGCGGGCGCGTACGTCGGCGATGATGGCGGTGACAGCCTGGTCGACGGTCTCGGTCGTCTCCCGCGCCTGACCGAGCAGAGCGGTGAAGGCGGGTTCGAAGCCGGGGGAGGCGGTGGAGAGGCGGATCATGCGGCGGCGTTTAGCCGATCCGGTGCGGCGCGTCATGGGGTGAGGTCTGCTTTTTCCGCGTTATGGCTGTCGAGGAAAGGTTGTCGGCAAACGCGTACTGTAAGGGATTGAAGGCCTCCAGAGCAATGCTCAGAGAATCCCGTCTTCTTCGAGGACAAACAGCTCATGACCGCTCATCGCGGATTCACCGGAAATCGCCACGGCGACAGCCGGCACCCGCATACTGGATAAATTGTAGGCATCTCCGGGAATCTCCCGCTTCTGATGAAATGACGACGCGACGCCATAACGCATTGATCGGGATCAATGCGGGCGCCGCCAATAGCGCCCAGGATAGCGGAAAGAAAGCCAGGAGTTCGCTATGCAGGAGCCCCTCAGAATAGCCTTCCGTGGTATGGAGCCGCCGATCGGCGTCGAAGATGCCGTTCGAGCGCATGTTGCTGATCTTGAGCAATATTTCGATCGGATCACTGCCTGTAGTGTGGTGGTGGAGGCGCATCACCGTCATCAGCGCCACGGCCGACTTTTTCACGTCCGCGTCGATCTGGTGGTGCCCGGGCGGGAAATTGTGGTGCGGCGCGATCCGCCGGAGCATCAGGCGCACGAAGATTTGCCCCTCGCCGTCCGCGATGCTTTCAATGCGGTCCGCCGACAGCTGCAGGACTACGTCCGAAGCATGCGAGGCGATGTAAAGGCGCACGCTGAGCCCACGGTGGGGCGCATTGTCCGTCTGTTTCCGGACTATGGTTTCCTTGTCACCGACACTGGCGATGAGGTCTACCTGCATCGGAATGCCGTCGTTGGAGCGGAATTCGAGAAACTGACCGTCGGGGACAGGGTGCGCTACACCATTCACGATGGCGAAGGCGAGCACGGTCCGCAAGCAAGCACCGTCATTCCTCTATGACCGTTTCTTAGAAATACGATGATCGGAGGACATTATGGCTGGCACGGACAAAGATCATGATCGGCTCATCCGAGAACGAGCAAAAAGGATGTGGCGCGCCGACGGTTCCCCGAAGGGCCGCATGGACGAGTATCTTGAACGTGCTCGGGAATTGCAAGGAATCGAGGATAACCCGACCGCCGGACAACTGCCGAATCCGATGACACAACATCATGGAGACATAGTCGCGATCGAGCCGGTCGAAGAGGCGGAGATCATGGAAAATCTCGGCGAATTCCCGGGACAATTGACCGATCAGGGCGATCGTCTCGCGACGCCCGTAACCAGAGACAAGGCGCGCAAATTGCTACGCGGCATCTGAACCGGAATTCACGCGAAACAGGAGCTGTCATCATGTCGAATGACCAAGCACTGCAATCCCTGGTGATCGACGAATTGGCCTGGGACCCGAAATTCGATGCGGCGCACATCGGTGTCG